>DASPHQ010000807.1:0-7316 GCA_035629595.1 Urbifossiella sp.
CACTTCGCCGACTTCGGCGTCGCCCCCGTCCAGGACCGCGCCCTCCGCGACCTCCTGACGACGGCCGTGGGTGCCGGGGCGAAGCCGGCGCTGCTGCTGATGCCGGAGTCGCCGTGGTTCCGCGGGTTGTACCCGCCCGGCGGTCGCGACGCCGTCCGGGCCTACGTCGCCGCCCTGGGGCGCGAGCACGGCGCCGCCGTGTTCGACGCCTCCGACTGGGTGTCCGACGAGGACGCGTTCACCGACGGCCACCACCTCCTCGGCCCGGCCGCGGAGGCGTTCAGCCGGCGACTCGGCCGCGACGCCCTCGGCCCGTGGCTCGGCGTGCCCCCCCGCGGGGGGGACTGACCGTGCGCCTCGCGCTCCGCCTCCCACGTCCGTTCGCCCGCCGCTCCCGTTCCGCCCCTGCGGCCCGCCGCCGGCGCGCCCCCGCGGCGCTGCTTGTCGGGGCGGTCGTCATTCTCGCCGCGGTCGTCGGGCTGGCCGGCGCCGTCGAGACGGTGAAGCCCGAGTGGCGCGACCCCGAGTACGGCCACCGGCTGAAGCAACTGCACGCCCTCCGCGCCGCCAACCCCGGGCGGCCGCTCGTGCTCGCCGTCGGCAGCTCGCGGACGCAGATGGGCGTCAGCCCCGCCGCGATGACCCGCCCCGACGCGCTCGTCTACAACTTCGGCCAGTCCGGCGCCGGCCCGCTGCGGGTTCACCTCACGGTCGAGCGGCTCGCCGCGGAAGGGATCGTGCCGGACGTGCTGCTGGTCGAGTTCTTCCCCGCCGCGTTCGCCCACGACGGCCCGGCGGACGAGCAGCTGAAGGAACTCACCGCCCGCCTGTCGTGGGCCGACCTGCGCCGCGTCGAACCGTACACCGCCGACGCCGCCGTGCTGCGCCGCCGCTGGGCCGCGGACCGCACCAACTCGTGGCACTCGCTGCGGCTGGTGCTGATGAGCCACGCCCAGCCCGGCTGGCTGCCGTGGCCGGACCGGCTCAACTTCCAGTGGGAGATGATGGACCCGTTCGGCTTCTCCCCGTACCCGCACGACGAGGTGTCCGACCCGGACCGCGACCGTGGAGTCAAGCGCGTCCGCGACCAGTATGCCGGGCTGATGTCCGACTACAAGGTCGGGGCGATGTCCGACCGCATCTTCCGCGACCTGCTGGAGCGCTGCCGCGAGCGCGGCACGCGCGTGGTGATGTACAGCACCCCGGAGGGGCCGTCGTTCCGCGCCCTGGCCGCGCCGGCGGAGCCGGCGGTGCGGGCCTACCTCGCGGGGGTCGGCGTGCCGGTCGTCGAGCCGGCCGGCGACTACGCGGAGACCGACTTCGCCGACGGGCATCACCTCCTCCGCCCGGCCGCGGAGCGATTCAGCCGGCAACTCGGCGCGGCACTGAGGTGATGAAGCCCGGGGACGGCCGTCCCCGGGCTTTCGGTGCGCTTCACCTTCTCGACACCCCCTCTACAACCGACCCTGGGACACCGCCCCCGGGAGCCGATCATGCACGACGCCGCTGTCACCTTTTTCCGCGGGCTGCAGGATCGCATCTGTGCCGAACTCGAGCGCGTGGACGGCGCCGGCCGGTTCCGCGAGGACACCTGGGACCGCCCCGGCGGCGGCGGCGGCCGCACCCGCGTCCTGGCCGACGCCGGCGTCTTCGAAAAGGGCGGCGTCAACTTCTCCGAGGTGTTCGGCGAGTTGACCCCCGAGTTCGCCAAACAGATGCCCGGCGACGGCCTCACGTTCACGGCCACCGGCGTGTCGCTGGTGCTCCACCCGCGGAGCCCGCACGTGCCGACGGTGCACATGAACTTCCGCTACCTGACGCACGGGTCGCGTGAGTGGTTCGGTGGCGGCGCCGACCTGACGCCGTACTACCCGGTGCGTGAGGACGTGGTCCACTTCCACCGCACCTGGAAGGCGGCGTGCGACCGCCACCCCGGCGTGGCCGACTACGCGGCGATGAAGCGCGACTGCGACGAGTACTTCTTCCTGAAGCACCGCAACGAGGCGCGCGGCGTCGGCGGCATCTTCTTCGACCACCTCCCGGCGACGGCCGCGAGCTGGGACTTCGTGCGGGACGCGGCCGACGCCTTCCTGGCGTCGTACGTGCCGATCGCGGAGCGGCGGAAGGCGGCGGCTTGGACGGCGGAGGAGCGGGTGTTTCAGGAGTACCGGCGGGGTCGGTACGTGGAGTTCAACCTGGTGTACGACCGCGGCACGACGTTCGGGCTGAGGACGGACGGGCGGACGGAGAGCATCCTGATGAGCCTGCCGCCGGTGGTGCGGTACGTGTACGACTACCGCCCCGCGCCGGGCTCGCGCGAGGCGGCGCTGACCGACCACTGGCTGAAGCCGCAGGACTGGGCCGCGAGTTGACCCGTGGGGCCGGTTTCTGCCCGGCCTGGGCCCGGCGACCGGTCGGCGGTTCTACCGCAAGCCCTGACCGGGTAACGACTCCCGTCGCTTCACATGTCCCGCCGTCGCTCCAACGCTGATTCCTCCAGACGACTCAATGCTTCTGGGACGGGGTCCCCCACTCCGCTGGAACCAAGTGTGTCGGTTCAACTGACGCCGTCGGCCGGCTTCGGCTCATCGGGCCGACCGCGCGGGTGGAACTGCTTGTGGATCGCCTTGAGCCGGTCGCGGTCGACGTGGGTGTAGTGCTGCGTGGTGCTGATCGAGGCGTGGCCGAGCATCTCCTGGACGCTGCGCAGGTCGGCGCCGCCGGCCAGGACGTGCGTGGCGAAACTGTGCCGCAGCGTGTGCGGGCTGGTGGTCGCGGGCAGGCCGGCCCGCTTGCAGTACTTCTTGACGAGCGCCCACAGGAAGATGCGGTCGAGCGGCCGGCCGGACTTGCTGACGAACACGTTCTCGGGTCCGTCGGCCGGCTTGGCGACGCGGCCGTCGGCGAGGTACGCCCGCAGCGCCGCGATCGCCGGCCGACCGAGCGGCACCACGCGCTGCTTGCTCCCCTTGCCGAAGCACTTCAGGAAGGCCGCGTCGAGGTACACGTCCTGCATCTTGAGGCCGACCACTCCCGACGCCCGGCAGCCGGTGGCGTAGAGGGTTTCGAGGATGGCGCGGTCGCGGAGGAAGAAGCGGTCGCCGGCCTGCGGCGCCTTCAGGAGTTCGTCGACGGCGTTGGGCGGCAGCACCGACGGGATGCGCTCCCACAGCTTCGGCGACGCGAGCAGATCGACCGCGGCCGCGTCGGCCTTCTCCTCCAGTTTGAGGAAGCGGTAGAACATCTTGAGCGAGACGAGGTGCCGGGCAATGCTCGGCACGGCGAGTTGTTCGTCGTGGAGGAACGCGAGGTAGCGGGCGAGGTCGCGCAGCGTCGGCGTGGTGTAGTCGCCGTAGCGGACGAGGGCGCACCACTTGGCGAAGCGGTCGAGGTCGCGGCCGTAGGCCTGGACGGTGTTGTCGGCCATGCCGCGCTCGGCGCGGAGGTAGTGGCGGAAGGCGCCGAGGTCGGACTGGAGTTCGTTGAGCATCTCAGTGGCCAGTGGGCAGTGGACAGTGAAGCCTGGATCCGCGGAGTCTTAACTGTCCACTGCCCACTGCCCACTGGCCACTGCCCGCAGAGCGGGTCGCAGCTGCGCGAACGCCTTCGCCCGGTGGCTCATCCTCTGCTTCACCTCCGGCGGCAGTTCGCCGAACGTCTTGCCGTACTCCGGCACCAGGAACAGCGGGTCGTAGCCGAACCCGCCGGCGCCGCGGAGGGCGTCCACGATGACGCCGTGACACCGCCCCTCGGCCGTCGCCACCACCCTCCCCGTCGGGTCGGCCAGGACCGCGGTGCTGACGTAGTAGGCACCGCGGTCGGCGCCCGGCGGCAGCTTCGCCAGCTCGGCGAGGAGCTTGGCATTGTTACCGGCGTCGTCGCCGTGGGTGCCGGCGTACAGCGCCGAATCCACACCCGGCTCGCCGCCGAGGGCGGGGACGACGAGGCCGCTGTCCTCGCCGATCACCCAGGCGTTCAGGGCCGGGGCGAGGGTGACGGCCTTGAGTGTGGCGTTGCTGAGGAACGTGCCGGCCGTCTCGGCCACCTCCGGGGCGTGCGGGTACGGCGACAGGTCGGACAGGTCGAGGCCGAGGTCGCCGAGGAGGTCGAGCATCTCACGCAGCTTCTTCTTGTTGCGGCTGCCGAGGATTAGTTTCGTCATCGTCAAACGCCCCAAAGCCTGGGGACGGCCGTCCCCGGGCTTGACCACCCTACCACGTCCGCGGCCCGCGGACCACGCCGCGGCGGCGCGAACCGTGGGCGGCTGCGCAAGCGGTGCGGGTTGTGCGGGTGGCGCACGTTTCGACCCGGCTGGCGTTCCTCGCGTGACGGCCGCGGCGCGGCCCGCCGCGCCGAATAATCGCGTGTCGCCCCGGAGGCCGCCCGTGACCCGCGCCGTCGTGCTGCTGTCCGTGATGGCCGTCGGCTGCGCCGCGTACCGCCCGCCGACGGAGACCGTCGTCGTCGCGCGCGCCGCGGCCCCTGCCGACCCGCCCGCTCGCCAGCCCAACCCCGCCGACGTGAAGGCGCTCGAAGGCACCCTCCGCACGCTCCTGCTGAAGAACCTCCCCGACCCGCTGGTCGCTTCGTCGGACGGGTGGGGCCGGCAGGCGGAGGGCGTCGTCGGGCGCAAGGTCGAGAGGGACGGGCTTCGAGTGCGCACGGAACTGGTCCGCGGGATGCGGAACGACGGCACCTGGCGCAAGATCGAACTGCGGGCGGTCAACCCGGAACACACGCTCGGCCTCGGCATCGTCGAGGCGGCGTACCCGGAGCCGGGCCGGGCTACGTTCACGGCGCACGTCGGCACCGACTGCGCGATCCGGTTCGAGCAGCAGTTCTGGAAGAACGGCGCGCGGCTGTACAGCGGCGAGACCCGCGCCCGCTGCCGGGCCGCGGTGGCGCTGAAGTGCGAGGTCGTCACCCGCGTCGAGAAGAAGGACGGCAGCTTCATCCCCGACGTGGTGTGCCGGCTGCGGATAACCGACGCGCAGCTCTTCTACGAGAAGCTGGTGGTGGAGCACACCGCCGGGATCGGCGGCGACGGGGCCCGCATCCTCGGCGACGTGGTGCTCGACACCATGCGGCGGGTGAAGCCGGAGCTCGAGCGCGACCTGCTGGCGAAGGCGAACGCCGCGATCGTGAAGGCGGCCGACACGAAGGAGGTGCGGCTGTCGGTCGATTCGCTGCTGAAGGGCCGCTGACCGAGCGGGCGGATTGCCCCGGCCCCCCCGCCGTGGTAACGTGCCCGTATGCCGTACACCGACTTCACCCTGGAGGCCGCCGAGACCCGGCTGGGACTGACCGCGGGGCTGGGCGACCTGTTCCCCGGCCTGCGGCCGGTCCCCGTTCCCGTCTGGCTCGACGACCAGATCGGCCGCGGCCGGGCGGTCGCCGCACTCGTCAGCGAGAAGGCCCGGTCCGAGTTCCTCGTCGCACCCGTCCTGCTCGCCTGCCGCGAACTCGTGGCCGGCGACCTCGCCATCTACTCCGGTCAGCGGCTCGACGTGGACCCGGACCGCGGCCTCACCGGCGAGTGCGACTACATTCTCGCCCTCACGACGCCCGTCCCGCGGTTGCGGGCGCCGCTCGTCACCGTGCTGGAGGCGAAGCGCGGCGACATCGAGGTGGGGCTCGGGCAGTGCGCCGCCCAGATGGTGGCGGCGCGGCTGTTTAACGAGCGGGCCGGAACCACCGGGCCGGTCTACGGCGCGGTGACCACCGGCGAGGCGTGGCAGTTCCTTCGACTCGACGGGGCGGCGCTGACGCTCCACACCGAGCGGCTGTTCGTGGACAACCTCGGCGGCGTCCTCGCCGCCCTCCAGGCGGCCCTCCGGGCGGCCACGCCCGTCGGAGGCGCCCCATGACCCCCACCCGCCGCGGCTTCTTCCTCGCCGGCCTCGGTCAGGTCGCCCTCGCGCACCTCGCCCGCGCCGACGCGCCCGCGGGCCTTCACCACCCGGCGAAGGCACGGCGCGTCATCCAGGTGGTGCTCAACGGCGGGATGAGCCAGCTCGACACGTTCGACTACAAGCCGGAGGTCGAACGGCGGCACGGTCAGACCGTGGACATCGGCTTGAAGGCCACCGCGACCGGCACCCCCGGGCCGCTCATGAAGTCGCCGTTCCGGTGGCGGCAGCACGGGCAGTGCGGCCGGTGGGTGACCGACGTGTTCCCCCACCTGGCCGGGTGCGTCGACGACCTGGGCTTCCTCATGGCGCTGGCCTCGCGGTCGAGCGTCCACGGGCCGGCCAGTTATCTCCAGACCACCGGCTTCATCCTCCCCGGGTTCCCCGCCGCGGGCTCGTGGGTCAGCTACGCCCTGGGCCGGCTCACCGACGACCTCCCCACGTTCGTCGTCCTCCCGGACGCCCGCGGACTCCCCTACAACGGCAGCGGCAACTTTTCCGCCGGCTTCCTCCCCGCGGTCCATCAGGGCACCGTCGTCCGCCCCGGCGGGCCGACCCCCATCCCCGATCTGGCACCGGCGCCGGGGGCGCGATTCGTCACGCCCGAGGCCAGTGCCGACGGGTTAAACCTCCTCCGCGGGATGAACAATCGCTACGCCGCCGACCGGCCCGGTGACAGTCGATTGTCAGCCCGCGTGGAAGGGTACGAGTTGGCGGCGCGGATGCAGCTGGCGGCGCCGGAGGCGTTCGACCTGGCGCGCGAACCGGCCCGGCTGCACACCCGCTACGGCACCGACCGGCCGGCGGCGGAGGGGGCGTTCGCGCGGAACTGCCTGCTCGCGCGCCGGCTGGTCGAGCGCGGGGTGCGGTTCGTGCAGGTGTGGAGCGGGGCCGGCGGGCCGGCGAACAACTGGGACAACCACACCAGCATCCCCGCCGAACTGCCGCCGGTCGCGCGCCAAGTCGATCAGCCGGTCGCGGCGCTGCTCGCGGACCTGAAGGCGCGCGGCCTGTGGGCCGACACGGTCGTGGTGTTCACGACCGAGTTCGGGCGGATGCCGGTGACGCAGAGCGGCGTCGGCCGCGACCACAACGGCGGCACGTCGGTGACGTGGCTGGCCGGGGCCGGGGTGAAGGGCGGCACCGCCCACGGCGCCAGCGACGAGTTCTCCCACCTCGCCGCGACCGACAAGACGACGGCGCACGACCTGTACGCGACGCTGCTCCACCTCCTGGGCATCGACCACGAGCGGCTGACGGTGCGCCACAACGGCATCGACCGCCGGCTCACCGACGTCCACGGGCACGTCGTGGGGGCGATTCTCTCGTAGGTCGGGTCGAGTCTTCGAGACCCGACGGGGGATACGAGGTGCGTGGCCCGAAAGACCCCGCAGCCTCAGCGTGACA
>DASPHQ010000808.1:0-4301 GCA_035629595.1 Urbifossiella sp.
ATGATGTCACGGATGGTCCCCCTCGCGCTGCTGCTCCTCGCACTCCCGGCGACCGCGGCCGGGCAGTCGCGCGGGCCTGCCATCGCGATGAAGGTCGCGCTGGGCGACGAGACGGCGGTGGTGACGGTCGCGTTCAACTACACCGGGAAGGCGGGCGACCCCCCGACGTTCCAGGGCGTGCGGATGTACACCTACCGGCTCCCTGTGGGCAAGGAGCCGACGCGGGTCGGGTGGGAGGGGACCGCGGGCAAGCAGGCGGTGGTCCTGGGCGGGAAGCGGTACGCCTACTACCCCGCGAACACCGACCGGCAGGAGAACGGGACGCTGGCGGTGACGCGGGTCGCCGGCGGGAAACTTCGCCTGACCGGGGTGTACCACTACCAGGACACGCTGTTCGTGGTGGACGAGACCCTGACCCCCAACGACCCGGTGCTTCTGGAAGCAAGTGGGGGGTAGCGTATCAGCCGCCGTCTGTCGCCCTGCCCGGTCCGCCGTTACGGCTCGACCGCCGCCGGGAGCAGGTGGTACACCTGCGCCTGATCGACTCGCTCGATGGAGTCGAACAGTTCGAGCCGGCCGGCGTCGGTGAATCGCAACCGCGTGACCGAGGTCATGTATCCGCCGGCACTAGTGAGGGTGTTCGGTTTCTGGACGCGGAGGAAGCCGTTGTTGATCTCCCAGCGGCCGACGTATTCCCGGGCGGTGAACGACGCCCGGCCCTCGGCCACGGCCACCGGGTCGGAGGTCATGTCGGCCCCACGCAGCCCGCCGTCGGCGGCGAAGTCCAGGTACACCAAGTCCGAGTCCGAACGCCCCCACCGCCCGACCACCTGACGGCGGAGGGCGGCGTCCCGCTCCGGGTCGGCAGCCGACCCGCCGCCGAACCTGTGAGCCACCTCGTCGTCCGACGGCCGGAACACCGACGGGTCCGTCGACGGCTGCCCCGGCTCGCGGCGTGGTATCGCCCACAAGGCGACCAATCCCGCGAGCGCCAGGAGCCACAACGCGATTCGACGCGAACTCATCTGCCACGCCTCGTGTCGCCCGCCCTACAGGTGGACGCTGACCCGGTCCGCGACCATCCACGTCGCTACCAGAACCACCGCGGCGAGCGCCAGGCCGATGGCCGTCCCGCGCCGCCAGCCCCGGGCACGGACATCCGCCGCCAGCCAGATGGCGACCAGCACGGCGAGTCCGAACGACGCATCCACGACGGCCGCCCCGACCCCCGTGTACCCCGCCCGCCGGTCCATCGTCCCGGCCGGGTGGAAGAACGGGGCACGTCCGAGCAAGGTCATCCCGAGGGCGGGGTCGTCCGACCGCCACCACTCGGCCTGGTACGTGGCCGGCCACCCGTAGTACAGCTCGACCTCGGTGCCCGGGGGGCGACTCGGGAAGCCGCCGCCGATCCCGGGCTGCCAG
The DNA here is from genome assembly GCA_035629595.1 of Urbifossiella sp. Classification (GTDB taxonomy): domain Bacteria; phylum Planctomycetota; class Planctomycetia; order Gemmatales; family Gemmataceae; genus Urbifossiella. The sequence continues at coordinate 1,423 of DASPHQ010000808.1, forward strand.
CACCACAGGTTGGCCGCCAGCAGGCCCGCCGCCGCGACGGCGATCCAGACCCACGTCGAGCCGTCTGGTCGCACGTGACCTCCGTCGCGCTGTACTTCAAAGCAAGCGTATCAGTGGCCGCGGTCCGCTGTGGCGCGGGGCTTGCTGACCTACCACTCACGCCATTCATCTACCAGATCCACATACCGACCGAGGCCGCAGGCGTGGACGACCGCCTCGAATTCCTCACAGATGTCCTCCCGCGCGACGGTGTCGATGAACCCGAGCTTCGCGTCGAGCTCGTTGAACGACTCGACGCACGCCCGGAGGACGGCCCTGCGATCTTCCTCGCTCGCCGATTCCCCGAGGTCGATGAGGCGGCGCACCGTGGTGGCCATCAGAGCGCGCGAGGCCCGGACCGCCCCGGCCGCCGGGTCGTCCTTCCAACGGGGGAAGAACGTGTGGCCCGACAGGTCGGCCAGGGCCACCCCGGTGAGGTACGCCCGCCGCCTCGTCGCGGCCTCCTCCCGGCGTGCGACAGCTTTGGCGCGACCCTCCTGGTCCTCGTCCAGGACCCCGGCGCGGGCGTGGTCCCACCGCCACTGCATCAGCGGCTGCTCGGCCATCGACGCCCACCCGCCGAATGTGCCGCACGCGATTGCCATCTCTTCCGGGGTCGGGGGGATGCGGCCCAGCGGGATGAACCCGCGGGGCACGGGCTCGGAGATCCAGGCCATCTCGAGCGCCCCGGTCCACGAGTGGTGGGTCCGGCGGAGGATCGGGCGGAGCGCGGGGTCATCAGGGCGCGGGAGCTCGGAGCCGACCCACGCGGAGCAGGCGACGAGGACGCCGTTGGTGTTCCATCGCCTGGCGGCGTCGCTGCTCGCGTCGAGGATCACCCGGCACACCGAGTAGCGGCCGTCCTCGAGCGGGACGGCGAACGCATCTCCCGGCGACGGGAGCTTGGTGGACTTCTTGCGCCCCATGATTCCGTCCAGCGAGCCAGTGCTTCATTTATCCGGTGCTGCGCGTTCGCCGTGGCCCAATGCTAATCGCTGACGTGGCCGCGGTCAGGTGCAGCCGAAGTATGGCGTGCAATGGCCTCCCGCAGCGCCCCGCGGGCATACTCGTCCGGCTCGTCGCGGAGGGCCAATTCCAGGTCCGGGAGCAGCCGCGCCACGGCCTCGGGGTAGTGGCCGACCGCCCACGCGACCGCCCGGCGGATCTCCGGGTTCGGGTCCCGGAGGTACGGGTAGAGCAGGTCCAGCCGCTCGCCCACCGCCTGCCGCGATGCGGCCATGTCCTCGGCCAAGCCCGTCTGGCAGTCGGCGATGGTCGACAGCAGGTGGACGACCGACTGCTTGTCCGGCGTCCCGTCCGCCTGCAACACCCGGTACAGGAACGGGACGGTGTGGGCGGTCGCCTCCCAGACGGTGCCCTGGTGCCAAACCGTCTCGTACAGCAGCTGGAGTGCGAATTCCCGGGCGTCCGGGTCGTCGGACACGAGGGCGCGGAGCAGGACCGGGAAGTCGGTCGCCGGCCCGTGGGCGTGGCCCACGGCGGCCCAGTCCACCTGATCCAGCCCGGCGAGTGACGGCGGGTCGCGGGCCGGGTCGGCGGCGTGTGCGAACTCGGCGAGCATCTTCTGTGGCACCGCCATCGACGCCCCACCTCCATCAGTACCCGTCTACGAAGCATCCCCGCCGACCGGCCGGAGCCGAGCGGCAGGGTGTTCGCTCGGCGGGGGTTATGGCCGAGGTGCCGGACGGCCGGGCTCGGTGATCGCGATTCGGACCGCGTACTGGTACGTCCCGCGGGCCTGTCCGGGCTCGCCGCGGGTGAGCGTCACCGTCACCTCCCCCGACCGCTCCCCCTGGGTGTAGCTGAGCCGGAACCCCGCGGGCTCGGCCGGCCGGCGGCGGTCCAGCGTCGCCCCGGCCTTGTCGGCCGTCCCCCGCACGCCGTCGAGCAGCCGCCCGACGAGCCGGTCGGCCTGGTCGGGGGTGGCGGTGACCTTGCCGTCGCAGTACTTCCGGTCCGCCGGGCTGCCCCCGCCGCCTCCGCCCCCCGTGCCCCCGAGCTTGAGCGCCCGGACGGCGTCCAGCATCTGATCGGTCGGGCGGTAGTCGCGGAAGAAGGGGGAAGCCGCCGGGTCCTGGGCGAGAGCCGGTCCGGCGGTATGCATCGCCAGTGCGGTGAAGAAGCTGGTCCGCATACACCCCTCCTGGGCTGAGTAACCGGTGGAGTGTACCCGGCGCGCGTCGGGTGGGCGATACGAGCTTTCTCCCGCGCGGCACTCAGGCCGCGACGGCCTTGGCCGACCCGCGCGGGACGAAGTCGCCGGAACTGCCGCGGGCTAAGCGTTCGGCCTCGGCCTCGTTAGTGATGCCGCCGCGGATGAGGCGGTTGGCACCCGGCGCGGCGGCCTCCATCGCGTCCCACTCGGCCTGGTCGCAGACCGCGTTCGGCCCCTGGTCCATCCCCTTCACCGCCGCCTGGTACACAACCCACGCCGTCGCTCGCTTCGTCCGCATGAAACCTCCATGTCGTGCGTGCCGGTCATTATCGGCCGGACGGCCGCGAGGGTTCGCTCAAGCTGAGCGGGCGAGGGGCCGACTCCGTGGCGGAATCCCCTACCCGGCCTGCCGGTGCCTATGATTCAGTGGGTATCGGTCGGCCCGCGGGGAATGGAATGGACGGGGAAGATCCGGAACTCGCGGCCGAAGTGGTGTGCGCCATCGCCCGTGCGGTCCTCGCCGCCGAGGGCGATGCCGAGCGGCTGCACGCGATCCCGCTCGGGAACACCGTGCAGCGGCTGGTGGCGATGCGGGACGACGTGCCGGCGGGCGAAACGGACGAGTACAAGCTGGTCGCCCTCGCCTCGGCCGTGCAGCGGGCGA
>DASPHQ010000809.1:0-8013 GCA_035629595.1 Urbifossiella sp.
GACCGGCTACCCGACGCCGGCCCTCGCGTGGGAGGGGATCGAGAACTTCCCGGTGCCGCGCGGCCTGGGCGGCTCGTTCGACTTCGGCCCGGCCGGCGGCCCGGTGCAGTTCGGGTTCACCCAGGTGTTGCCGTCGCGCTCGTACCCGGCGGCCGCGACCCACGGCACCGGCTGGCACGGCTGGGCCACCACGCCGCAGTACGGCAACCAGGCGTACAACGAGACGAACCTGTCGCCCGCGCTCGCCGCGTCGCCGGTCGCCGCCCTGCTCCGCGACTACGCCTACGGGTTCCAGACCGCCCTCGACGTCGGCGTGTTCCGGGTGGACGTGGCCCCGAACAAGCCGGTCCAGCTGACCGCCATCCTCGGCATCCCGGCCGGCGGCCGCGACGGCCAGGTCGTCGAGTGGGGCGTGGCGAACACCCCGACCGGCCTGCCGACGATGTGGACGGCCATCACGCCGGTCAACGGCACGTTCACGGCCGCGGGCGAGATGACCAGCGTGTCGGCGATCCTCACCGACACGCAGATCGGGAACAACCAGAGCCTGTTCGTCCGATTCCGCGACATCACCGGCGAGCCGCACTGGTCGGTGTCCGCGCTCGACGTGCGGCCGACGAACCCGGGGACGCCGACTCTCCTCCCCGGCGGGCTGGTCGCGCCGCTGCCGGTCCGCCGCGAGTTCTCGACCGACGGCAGCCAGCCGGCGCCCGGCAGCTACGCCAACCAGCCGGCGTTCGCCGCCGTCGCCGCCGACGGCGCCACCATCGACTACTACCGCGGCAAGGACGCCATCCCGAACTCGCTGGTCACCGTCACCGTCACCAACGGGACGCCGGCGGACGCGGCCTTCACCGCCGCCGACATGGCGCTCGGCACCCGCCTGCTGAACGCCGACGCGGCCGGGTACTACCAGTCGTTCCAGGTGCAGGCCGACGCGGCCGGCGAGTTCACGTTCGGCGTCCGCCGGCCGACCGGCACCGCCACCTCGACGATCACCATCGCCGACCCGACCGGGTTCCGGGCCGGGGCGTTTACCCAGGCGTTCCAGCTCCCCACCGCCCGCCGCATCGACCTCGGCCCGCTCCCCGGCGCCACCACCACCGACTACGGGAATGGCGGCACCGTCGGCGTCGGCTACGCCCCGTTCGCCACCGCCACGTACTCGGCCGCCGCCGCCCTCGGGTGGTCGGCCGCGGCGCCGCTGCCGGTCGCGTTCACGCCGGGCGGCACCGGGGTCAACGCGGTCCAGCAGGACGGCGTGTTCGGCGGGTACGCCCCGAGCGAGTTCGTGCTCGACATGCCGACCGGAACGTACGTCGTTACCGCGACGCTCGGCGACGCCGCCGCCCGCCGCGACGACCTGTTCGTCGAGGTGTTCGACGGCACGGCGTGGGTGCCCGCCAGGGCGTTCAACCCGGCGTCGGGGGCGTACGACCTCGACCTGACCGGCCTGACCTCGCCGGCCGGGATGAGCCCGAACGCCGGCATGTCGATGGTGCGGACGTTCCTCCTCCCCACGTCGGGCAACATGAGCGGCGTCGGCCAGCTGCGGGTGCGGTTCGGGAACGTCACCGGCAACCCGAACTGGTCGCTATCGGCCCTCGACGTGCGGCCGGCCCAGGCCGGGCTGACGGTCACCCGCACGTCCGCGGCGCCGACGGCCGACGGCACCACGGTGACGACTTATGACGTGACCGGCGCCGCCCCGGGCACGGTGCTGACGGTGCGGCCGGCGCTGGGGGCGCCGGCCGGGATGGACGCGAACACGACCTACGACGGGTTCCAGGTGGTCGTGCCGATGACCGGGCCGGCGACGTTCTCGGTCACCGCCCCGTTCTCGACCTCGGCGGTCACGTCGATCATCGAGGTGGAGTCGGTGTCGGGGGCCGAGCGGGGCACGGCGACGGAGAGCTACGCGGCGTCGCCGCCGCCGCCGCCGGCGAGCACGCCGTCGGTCCGCCGGTTCGACTTCAACGGGGCGTCCAACGACACCAACCCGAACATGCTCGGCGTCCGCGGCAACCAGGTGTGGACGACCGGCGCGGACTACGGGTGGCTGTCGGCCGTCGGCGAGTTCGAGCGGGCCACCAGCACGCTGCCGGCGTCGATGACGGCGGCGCAGAAGTCGCTGTTCCGGGACGGGGCGACGCTCGGCGGGCCGACCGGGACGTTCCGGGTGAAGGTGCCCGACGCCGGCCCGGCGTCGAGCTACGCGGTGCGGTACTACGTCGGCGACTCGGCGAAGAAGTGGCCGTGGATCCGGCTGCAGGTGGAGGGCGGGGCGGCGAGCGGGCAGCTGGCGACGAACGTGAACCAGTATTACTCGTACGTCATGTTCGGGAACGACGCGAACAACGACGGATACCTGGACGTGTCGGTGTTCGGGTCGGCGACGTGGGTGCTCAACGCCATCGACGTGGCGCGGGGGAGCACGGCGGCCGCCCTGCCGCCGAGCCTGATCCCGCCGGCCCCGCAGCTGGCCGGGTTCGCGGTCACCGCGGGGACGGCCCCGGCGCTGACCGAAGCGGAGCTGGCGCCGGTGGTGGCGGAGGCGACGCGGCGGTGGGTGGCGGCGGGGGCTGACCCGGCCCGGCTGGCGAACGTGACGGTGTCGATCACCGACCTGAACGCGGCGGGCCGGCTCGGGGAGCACGTGCCGGGGTCGATCCACATCGACGACGACGCGGGCGGCCGCGGGTGGTTCGTGGACGCGACGCCGGGGGACGACGCCGAGTTCGGGTCGGCGGTGGCGGTGGGCCTGGGGGCGACGGACGCGGCGGCGGCGCGGGGGGTGGACCTGCTGACGGTGGTGATGCACGAGCTGGGCCACGAACTGGGGCTGGACGACGTGGACCCGGCGGCGTGGCCGGCCGACCTGATGGCCGAGACGCTTACGGCCGGCGTGCGGCGTCTGCCGGCCGGGTTGTCCGCGGTGCTGCCGCCGGTCGCGGTGGCGGACAGCAAGGTCGAGCGGCCGACCCTCCCGACGGTCGAGCTGACCGCGTCCTCGGCGACGTTCGCCACCATGCCGACGCCGGCGCTGTGGCTGGACAAGGCGGAGACGGTGTACTCGCCGGGCGTGCCGGTGGTCGCGACCGACGACCGGGTGCAGGTGGCGGCGGCCGAGCCGGTGGTCGTGCGGGCGGAGCCGGTGAAGCTGGCGATGCCGCCGGTGTTCTCCACGACCGCGGCGTGGCCGGACGCCGACGCCCTCCTCGACCTTGACGGCGTGTACGTCGGGTGAGTGACTGGCGATGTGCTGTGACGAGCGCGAAGCCCGGGGACGGCCGTCCCCGGGCTTTTTCGTTTCGCCCACTTCGACCTCGTCGTAACGTGTGGGGGTGGGGCAACGCCCACCCGTTGCAACGGGTGGGCGTTGCCCGCACCCGCCCCCGGAGCCCGCCGATGCCGCGTCGTTGCCTACTTGCGTTCGTGCTACTGACCCTCCCGGCGGCCCCCGCCGGCGCCCAGACCGCCTTCAGCCCCACGGCGGACGACCTCGACTACGTCCGCTCGAACTACACCAAGTTCGAGTACCGCGTCCCGGTCCGCGACGGGGCGAAGCTGTTCACCGTCGCCTACGTCCCGAAGGACACGTCGAAGACGTACCCGGTGATGTTCACCCGCACGCCCTACGGCGTCGGCCCCTACGGCCCCGACCAGATGCCGACGCGACTATTGCCGTCGCCGCACTTCTGGCGCGCCGGCTACGTCTTCGTCCACCAGGACGTTCGCGGGCGGATGAAGTCCGAGGGCACCTTCGTCCACGGCACGCCGCACAAGGCGAAGAAGCCGACGCCGGCCGACGTGGACGAGAGCACCGACGCCTACGACACGATCGACTGGCTCCTGAAGAACGTCCCCGGCCACAACGGCAAGGTCGGCATGGCCGGCATCTCGTACCCCGGCTTCTACTCGGCCTGCGGCATGATCGACGCCCACCCGGCGCTCAAGGCCGTGAGCCCGCAGGCGCCCGTCCTCGACTTCTTCGACGGCGATGACTGCCGGCACAACGGGGCGTTCGTGCTGGCGCACAACTTCCGCTTCTTCGGCATGTTCCCGAAGCTGAACCCGAAAATGTACGGCCTGAAGGACTCGTTCGACCCCGCCTACGGCACGCCCGACGGGTACAAGTACTTCCTCGACATGGGGCCGCTGCGGAACGTCGACAAGCTGCTGCCGACCATCGACCAGTTCTGGCAGGACCAGAAGGCCCACGGCGACTACGACGACTTCTGCGCCGCCCGCAACCTCCGGCCGCACATCAACGACATCCGTCCGGCGGTGATGACCGTCGGCGGGTGGTACGACGCGGAAGACCTGGCCGGCACGTTCCACTGCTACAACCGCGTGGCGGCGACGAGTCCGAAGTGTCCGCAGAACGTGCTGGTGGTCGGGCCGTGGACCCACGGCGGCTGGGCGTTCAACGACGGCGACTCCCTCGGGGCGGTGAGGTTCCGCGCGCGAACGGCGGCGTGGTACCGCGAGAAGGTGGAGCTGCCGTTCTTCGAGCAGCACCTCCGCGGCGGGCCGTCGGCCGAGTTGCCGAAGGCGGCGCTGGCGTTCGAGACTGGCACGAACCGCTGGCGCCGCTTCGACACCTGGCCGCCGGCCGACGCGACGAAAGCGACGCTGTCGTTCGCCGCGAACGGCGAGCTGACTCCGTTCAAGCCGGTGGGGGAGGGCGGGTTCGACGAGTACGTGAGCGACCCGCGGCGGCCCGTGCCGTACACGGAAAAGACCTCGCCGCGGATGGAGAACGACTACTTCACGGCCGACCAGCGCTTCGCGTCGCGCCGGCCAGACGTGCTCGTTTACCAGACGCCGGTGCTGCGCGAGGACGTATGCGTGGCCGGGCCGATCGAGGTGGAGCTGCACGTCAGCACGACCGGCACCGACTCCGACTTCGTCATCAAGGTGATCGACGTGTACCCCGATGACTACCCGGACCCCGACCCGAACCCGACGGGCGTGAAGATGGGCGGCTACCAGCAGCTCGTGCGTGGCGAGCCGTTCCGGGGGAAGTACCGGAACAGCCTGGCGAAGCCGGAGCCGTTCGAGCCGGGGAAGCCGGCGGTGATCCGGTTCTCAATGCCGGACGTGGGGCACTGCTTCCGCAGCGGTCACCGGATCATGGTGCAGGTGCAGAGCAGCTGGTTCCCGCTGTTCGACCGCAACCCGCAGACGTTCTGCGACATCTATTCGTGCGGCGAGGACGCGTTCCGGTCGGCGACGCAGCGGGTGTACCGGTCGGGGGCGATGCCGAGTGGCGTGACGCTGCGAGTGGTGCGGCCGTGAGGCAAATATGACCCGGCGAGCCGACCGCCGTGAGGCGGCGGGTGTTGCGCTTCACGCACGTCACCCGCCGCCTCACGGCGGTCGGCTCGCCGGGCGCTTCCACGCGTTCCCCGAACGTACACTGTAACGGCCTGTAACGGCCGGTCGCGTCCCGGGCGGATTCCGGTTGCAAACGCCGGCCGGTGGTCGAATACTGGTAGAATCCTGCCGGGCCGCGCCTCCCCGCGGTCCCCCCCGTCGCCTCGGAGGCTTCCCATGCCCGCCGGACGCTGGACCAAACTCCCGGTCGCGGCCCTCCTGTTCACCCTCATCCTCGGCGTCGCGTCGAAGGCCAACGACCCGGCCAAGCAGCGCGACGTCCAGCGGAAGGTGCAGGCCCGCGTCGAGGACGCCTCCCGCCGGGCGTCGTCCACCATCGACGCCATGCTTTACCAGCGGCTGTCGCCGACCGCCGAGCGGAAGATGCTCGAGGACGTGGCCGACTCGCTGAAGGGGCTCGGCCAGACCGAAATCCAGGCCATCATCGCCCACCTCGAAGCGGCCGTGTCCGCCCCGGACCAGGGGAAGGCGTCGGCCGAGCAGGTGCAGGCCTACGAGAAGCACCGGCAGGTGGTGGCCCAGCTCCGCGGCATGCTCGTCCGGCTGGAACTCATCCGCAACCTGAACGAGGCCGCCGCCCGCCTCGACCGCGCGTCCACCGACCAGCTCGGCGTCTACGCCGAGACGCAGTCCACGCTCGTCGCCCGCCGGCCGAACCGGAGCCCGGCCCAGTTCGTGCGCGACCGCGAGGAGGTGTCCGACAAGCAGGCCCAGCTCACGGCCGAGGTCGGCGAGGTGTTCCGCCAGATCGACAAGCTGTACCCGAACTTCACCCCCGAGGAGAAGGACCGGGCCGACAAGGCCGACGTGAAGGCCCGCGGCGCTAAGCTCGGCTCCGAGATGACCGTCACCACGCGCGTCATCAAGCAGGAGGGGACGGACGACGCCGCGGCGCGGGAGCGGAAGCACGCCAACGAGCTGAAGGATCTGGCCGCCGCCCTGCGGGCGCTGCCGGCCGACAAGCTCGGCCAGCTCCGCGCCGCCCGCGAGAAGATCGACGGCGCCCTCAAGACGCAGGAGAAGGTGAACGAGATCGCGGCCCAGAAGGCCGACCCGGACGACCGCCGGGCCAACACCCCCGAGGCCAAGCAGGACAAGGCGCACGCCCTGGCGACCGAGCAGGCCAAGGCGCTCCTGACGACGCGCGACGCCCGCCGGCTGGCTGAGCAGGTCGTGCCGGAGGTGGGGGAGGGGCTGCGGCAGCAGGCCGAGGACAACCAGTTCAAGGCCGAGGAGAAGCTGCGGGCGCAGAAGGCCGACGCCGCCAAGGAGCCGCAGGCCGAGGCGACCGACGCCCTCCGCAACGCCCGCGAGGAGATCGACCGCCAGATCGCCGCCGCCGAGCTCGCCAAGCGCGACCCGCTCGCCGCCGTGAAGACCGCCAGCGAGCAGATCGAGAAGCTGATCCAGGAGCAGAAGGAGGCCCAGGCCACCACCAAGGAGGCCGAGAAGGAGGCCGGCAAGCTTCCCGAAGCCGCCGCCGCCCAGAAGGAGGTGGCGAAGAAGGCCGACCTGCTGAAGAACACGCCGCTGCCGCCGAACATGGAGGCCAAGGAGGCGATCGACAAGGCCGCCGTCGCCGCGAAGGAGGCGAAGGCCGACCTCGACATGAAGAACCCGGCCGGGGCGCAGCCGGACCAGAAGGAAGCGATCGCCAAACTGGAGGCGGCGAAGGCGGCGCTCGACAAGCAGGCCGCGGCCATCGAGCAGCGGCGCGACGACATCGCCAAGCTGGAGGACGCCCGCCGCGACCTGGAGAAGCTCGCCGCCGCCGAGAAGCAACTCGCCAACGACGCCAAGCAGGCCGCCGACAAGGCCGACCCGAAGGCCGGGATGCCCGACCCCAAGATGGGTGACCCGAAGATGGGTGACCCGAAGATGGGCGATCCCAAGATGGGCGACCCGAAGATGGGCGATCCGAAGGCGGGAGACCCGAAGATGGGGGATCCGAAGGCCGGCGACCCGAAGATGGGTGAGCCGATGCCCGGCACCAAGATGCCGCCGGACGTGGCCAAGATGCCGGACACCGGCAAGCTCGCCGACGAGCAGGCGATGCTCCAGCCGCCGACGAAGGAGGTCGGCGAGAAGCTGAAGAACGCCGCGCCCGAGGCCGCCAAGAAGGTGGACGAGGCCGGGATGAAGCAGGAGGGCGCCAAGAACGACCTCGCCAAGAACGACCCGAAGGCCGGCGCCGAGAAGGCGAACGACGCCGCGATGAAGCTGGCCGAGGCCGCGAAGGCGGTGGACATGGCGCTGGCCGAGAAGCGCGGGATGGAGGCCAACGACCAGGCCGCGCTGATGCCCAACAACGTGGACCCGATGGCCGCCGCCCAGCAGCTCGCCAAGGCGCTGGAGAACGCCAAGGACGCCGCCGAGGCCGCCAACGAGGCCGCCAAGGCGCTCCAGCCGCAGCCGATGGCCGGGATGCAGCCGATGCCCGGCATGCCGATGGACAAGGGGAACATGCCCCCGATGGCGGGGATGCCGATGGAGGGGATGCCGCCGCCGCCGAACCTCGCCGACCTTCAGAAGCAGGTCGCCAAGCAGGCCGCGGACGCCAAGCAGCCGGAAGCCGCGAAGGCCGCCGGCGACGCCGCCAAGGCGCTCGACAAG
>DASPHQ010000810.1:0-2922 GCA_035629595.1 Urbifossiella sp.
CGCGGCCGCCTCTTCCGGCGTCCCTGCGCCCCGCGCACGCCGCATCAGGTCCGGGAGGCTCTGGCAGTTGCGGGCGATCGGGTTGGCCGTGTCCCGCAGCCGCCAGTTCGGGTCGAGGTTTTGGAGCCACACGTAGTGGTCGTGCGAATTCGCCGCCGTCATGCCGTCCGTCAGCGGTCCGGTCGCGGCGGACCCGAGCCGCCGGAGGGCGGCCTCGGCACGCCCGCGAACGTCCTCGCTCGGGTGGCGGGCCCACACCGTGACGATGTCGGGCGCGTTCCGCCCGCCTCCCGCGGCGAGCGCGTCCACCGCCAACTCGGCCGACCGTGGGTCCACTCCGAGGGCGATGTCGCGCAGGGCCGTCGCCGCGGGTGGGCCGAGGTAGCCGAGCGTCCGCGTGATGCCGTCGCGGACGGCCGGAGGCGCGTCGGCCCGCACGGCCATCAGCTGCGGCACCGCGTCCCGCGCCGCCGGGCCCATCCGCCGGAGCGCCAGCAGCGCGTCCGCGGCCCGGTCGTCCGGCCCGTCCCGAACGGCCGCGACGAGCGCTTCTTCCGGCCGACCCGCCAGCAGCATTCCGCCGAGCCCGGCCGCGACGAAGACCGCCGCCATCCCGGCCAGCATCCCGAAACGGCCGCTCCAGAACCGTCCGGCCGCGGCGCCGGGCGGTGTCAGCACCCGCCGCGCGGCCGGGGCGCGCTTGCGGGTGACCAGCACCATCAATCCGAGGGCGAACCACAGCCGGCACAGCAGCGTCAGCGTGCCGACGACGCCCTCGCGCGGCAGCGTGTGCAGGCGGATGTCGAAGCTCTCCATCACGTCCGCCACGTCGATCACGCGCAGGGCGTTCTCGGCGAACCACAACTGCATGTCGGCGGCGCGCCACGGGCGGACGAAGAACGCGAATGCCACCCACGCCACGAACCACACGCCGCACCCGGCCAGCGCGACGCCGGTGGTCAGCCCGCGGAACTTGGTGTCGGCCAGCAGCCGCCCGCGGACCCGGCCGACCGCCGCCCACACGAGGCCGAGAAAGAACACGTCCACGATGACGTGGTAGGTGACGACGACGCCGGCCACCAGCGGGCTGACGTGCTTGACCGGCTGCACGGCCAGGCCGTACGCCTCGATCGCGTCGAGCACGTCGCCGGCGCGGAGGGCGTGGGCGGCGGAGAACTGGAGCCACTGCCACGGCGTCGTCGGGCCGGGCGCGTCGTACAACTCGGCCCCGACGTGGGCGTAGAGCTGAAAGAACAGGGTGGTGAACAGTGCCACCTCGACGCCGGTGACGACGAGCAGCCGCATGGCGTGCGCCCCGCGGAGGAGGCTCCGCGCGGCGACGTAGAGGTTCACCCCGAGTAGCACGACCGTGACCGCCGGGAACAGCAGGTGCAGCACGTTGGCGCCGGGGAGGAACGCCAGCCGTGGGGCGAGGGCCGCGAGAAGCCAGCCGACGACGGCCCAGCCGAATGACACCACGCCGAGCGCGACCGGGTACGACACCGGCACGAACGCGGCCGCGGCCCGCTGCTTCCGACGCGGCCGTTTCGACCCCGTGCGACCGGTCGCGCCGTGCCCTTCGACCTCATCCGCACCCGACAATGCGGCGTACGCGACGGGGTACTTGGTCCGGGATGGACGCGACCCGCCGCGGGCGTTGAACATTCTGCCCGTAAGCCCCGCGAGAAGCAGGATCAGCCCGATCACCCCGCAGGTCTGAACCGTGCCGACGGCGGTCGAGTACCACTGAGGCAGGGGCGTGTTGCGGTGGAGTTCGACGCCGGACTCGAGCTGCGGCCGCACGACGGCGTACGCGATGACTAAGCCGGTGGCGCAGAGGGCGAGCATCCGCACGCCGACCCAGACGAGCCAGTCCGCGAAGCGCGACCGCGCCTCGCGGGCGTCCTTCCGGCTGGGATCGCGGGCGGACCGGGCCATCGGGGGCGCCTCCGGGCTCAGGGGGCGAACGCGCGTCGAGCGGGTCACCGGGAGCTCGGGGCCGGGTGGAGGCTCACTTCGCTGTCGGACGGGGTTCTCGCAGTGTTCCGGGCGCGGGGTGTTCTCGCCTTCCTCGATCAAGTCCACGTCGAGTGGGAACACCGTCACAGTCTTGCACGCCGGACAGCGAATCCGCTTCCCACCCGCACCGGGCGGGACTGCCAAGCGGGCCGGGCAGCCGGAGCACTTGATGAGGGTGGCCATTGCTGGAACTGTGACCCGGGCGTGAATTCGGTTCGGTGGGTTCAGTCTACCCGGCGTCGGAGAGCGGCGGAAGCTACGGGGACGAGTTCCTGTCGCGCGCCGCCGACACGTCCTGGGACGCAGCCGCTACGCCTCGGCGGGGGCGGTGTCCCAGAGGGTCACTTCGGTCCAGAGGGTCGGCCCCTCCACGGGGATGGGGCTGACCCACCACGGCGCCCGAGCCCCGTTGGCCGGGTAGATCTGCTGGACTTCGCCCGAGTCGGTGGTGAACGCGAGCGAGGCGTAGTCGAACCCGTAGCCGTCGTCGCTGGCCCCGGAGCTGGTGTAGGACAAGCTGATGGGGCCGGCGGCGGCGGTGGAGTGTGCGAGCAGCGCGGCCAGGACCGCCAGGCGGAATCGGGCCATGGGCACCTTCGGAAAGCGATGGAGGAAAGCCAGGGACGCCAGGTCAGGGCAAGGGCAATGTGCTGAAGAACCTGGCCTCAGCCGCAAGGAGGGGTGGCGACCGAGGCAAGGACGACGCGGCAATTGAACCGCACTGCGTCCTCGGTGGCCTCGATCTATACCTATTTCGCAAAGCCTGCTCTTTCCGCGACTTCCTCACAATCACGCGGCGAGGTCCAGCAGGCGTTCCTCGGCGGCCCGGATTTCCAGCTCGGTCAGCCCGGGACGTAGTACCGCCCGGATTTCATTCCCCAGCAATTCCCGCCGCCACGCCCG
>DASPHQ010000811.1:0-9070 GCA_035629595.1 Urbifossiella sp.
AACGACGCCGGGACGCGGACGCTGAACTCGCCGTCCCCGGCCCGGGCGTCCCCGTCCGTGCCGTCGTCGCGCATCGGCAGATCGACCCAGTCCTTCTCGTACGCGGGGTCCGACTTGCGGACGTACTTCCCGGGGGCCACGGCCTGGACCCGCAGTACCGCCTTGGCCGTGCCCGGTGCGAGGCGGGCGGTGACCAGCACGGGCACGCCGGGCTTCGGCTGGGCGGGCGCGTGGGCCACCGCCGGTGGCGGCTCCGCCCCGGAAGCCGCCGACGCCGCATGGGCCGCCACGAGCAGGGCAAGTAGGCGCATCAGTCTCGTCCCCGTGGTGTGCCGCCCCGGCCGGAGCCGCGCGCTTTCTAGTGACCGCGGAGACCGGGAGCAACGGCGGGCGGGTGTACCACCCGCTCGGCCGCGATAGGGTACTCCTGGGCGTCCCCGTAGCCGGAGTTCCTCTCATGCTCACCCGCCGCTTCGCCGCGCTGCTGCTCGGTCTCGCGCTGCTGCCGCCCGTCGTGACCGCACAGGAACAGCGGAAGACCGTCCGGTTGCTCACCGTCGGCAACAGCTTCTCCGAGAACGCCACCAAGTACCTCGCCAAGATCGTCGAGGCCGACGGGAACGCGCTGGTTCACCACCGCTGCGTGATCGGCGGCAGCGGGCCGGACCAGCACCTCGCCAAGATCGCCGCGCACGAGAAAGACCCGACGGACAAGGCCGGGCTGTACGGCACCGGGAAGAGTCTGAAGCAGGAACTCGCCGCCGAGAAGTGGGACGTGATTACCATCCAGCAGGCGAGCATCCGCAGTCACGACGTCTCGACGTACCGGCCGGGCATGCGGGAGCTGTACGCCTTCATCAAGAAGCACGCCCCGGCCAGCGAGGTGGTGATTCACCAGACGTGGGCGTACCGCGTGGACGACCCGCGGTTCAGCGGGAAGGCCGAGCCGAAGACGCAGAAGGCGATGTACGACGGCCTGTCGGACGCCTACCGCACGATCGCCAAGGAACTCGGCGTCCGATTCATCCCGGTCGGGGACGCGTTCTACGCCGCGGACACCGACCCGACGTGGGGGTACAAGCCGGACACGAAGTTCGACGTGAAAACGGCGACGCACCCGGCATTGCCCGATCAGTCGCACTCGCTGCACGTCGGCTGGCGGTGGGAGAACGACAAGTCGGCTCTGAAGTTGGACGGCCACCACGCCGGCCCCGCCGGCGAGTACCTCGGGGGCTTGGTCTTCTACGAGTTCCTGTACGGCCGGAGTGCGGTCGGCAACACGTTCCGCCCGCCGGGCGTGGGCGAGGAGTACGCCCGATTCTTACAGGACACCGCGCACCAGGCGGTCGGGGGGAGCCGTCGGTGACACTGATCCTCCGCACCCGCGTGAAGGTCTGCTGCATCGCCAGCACCGAGGAGGCCCGGCTGGCGGTCCGGCACGGGGCCGACGCGGTCGGGCTGGTGGCGGCCATGCCGAGCGGCCCCGGCCCGATCCCCGAGCCCCTGATCGCCGCCATCGCCGCCACTGTGCCGCCCGCGGTCGCGTCGTTCCTGCTGACCAGCGAGACCGGCGTCGGGGCGATCATCGCCCAGCAGCGGCGGTGCCGGGCCAACACCCTCCAGCTGGTGGACCGGCTGGCGCACGGCGGGTACGCCGACCTGCGGGCCGCGCTGCCGGGCGTGTCGCTCGTCCAGGTGGTTCACGTCACCGGCGCGGACGCGGTCGAGGAGGCGAGCCGGGCGGCGGCGGCCGGGGCGGACGCGATCCTGCTCGACTCCGGCGACCAGCGGCCGGCCGTGAAGTTGCTCGGCGGCACCGGCCGGGTCCACGACTGGGCGGTCAGCCGGCGGGTCGTGGAGGCCGTGCGGGTGCCGGTCTTCCTGGCCGGCGGGCTGACCGCCGGGAACGTGGGCGACGCCGTCCGGGCCGTGCGGCCGTTCGGCGTGGACGTGTGCTCGGGGCTTCGCACCGCCGGCCGGCTCGACGAGGCGAAGCTCGCGGCGTTCGTGGCCGCCGTGGCGGCGGCGGACGGGCGGGGCGGCTGATCGGGTGAGCCCCCCGGAATGACCGGCAACCACCACCCGGAGGCTGCCGCGCGGCTTCACGCCGTGCCCACGGTCGAGGTGTCAGGCCATCATCGACACCATGCCGAGGACGGGCATCCCGAGTCGCTCGTCTCCCTCGACCCGGATGTCGGGGAACAGCCGCCGGGCCTCGTCGGGCGTGCGGCGTTTCGTCACCAGCCGCCATGCCGTGTCCGCGTCCATCGTGACCGTACTCGTTGGCGGCACCGACGCCCCCGGCACCTGCCGCCACCCGCCGTCCCCGCGTTCGACGAGCCACGACCCGCCGGCCTCGCCGGTCACGACCACCACGACCGCCGTGCCGGGAGCGGCCTCGACCCCGCGGAACGCGACCGGCAACGCCCGCATGAACGCGTCCAGGCACGGGTGCATCAGCCGGCGGCCGGTGATCGTGCTCGGCCGGCCGGTGGCGTCGAAGATCTGCCGGGCGTGGTGCCACTTCTCCGTGTAGTCCCGGGCCACGTCCATCCAGTTGGCGGACGCCTCGTCGCCGGCCCAGGCGACGGGGAAGAGGGCCGGGCCGTGCGGGTCGAGGGACGCGAACAGGTCGGCCAGCCCGCGGTCGGCCCACTCGACGAGGTCGGTCAGCACGCGGGGGCTGAGCCGCCGGGTGCCCGTCTCCCACTCGTCGTTCAGTCGGGTGAGGAAGGCCAACAGCGGCTCGCCGGGGCGGGGCCGGGCGGACCCGTCGGGCGGGGAGTAGGCGTCCCGCCCGAGGGACAGCCGCCGCAGGCTGCCGTCGAGCAGGTGGGCGGCCACGTCCCGCACCGCCCGCCGGGAGCTGGAGGTCGGCCGGTGCCAGTCGGCGGGGGTCAGCGACCGCAGGAGGTCGACCAGCCGACCGCCCAGCTCGGGGAACAGGTGGGCGACGAGGATCGGGGGCATTGCGGCCACAAAATCCCTCCCTGTAACACATCGGGTAACCGCCGTCGGTCGGCGACCCGTCTCGCTCACACTCCGGTGCGTACCATGTTACCGAACGCCGTCGTCGCCCGCCCCCTCCCGAGCGATCCCGCATGACCGTCACCGTGGACGTGATCTCGGACGTGATCTGCCCGTGGTGCTGGGTGGGCAAGCGGCGGCTGGCCGTGCCCCGGGAAGGCGTCGTTGCCGCGCTCCTCGAACGCCTTCTTCCAGGTGCGGAGCAGGTTCTCCCCGACGTCGAGGCGGCGGCCGACCTGATCCCGTGGGTGAGCGCGAGCTGGGCGTCGCAGTTCGCCTGGGACGGCACCGGGGTGATGCCGGAGGCCGAGCGCGTGAAGATGCGGGCGTTCGTCGGTAAGGCGCACGCGAAGGGGCGGATGGTCCGGTTCTGGGCGAATCCCGAGACCCCGGCGGTTTGGCGGGAACTGGTCGCGGCCGATGTCGACCTGATCAACACCGACCTGCGGGCCTTCCTGCGATCCGACGACCGGCCGCGGCCTGGTACCCCACCACCCTTTTCACCCGGGCAGCCCGCGGGTCATAGGTAGTCGGCGGCGATCCGGTCGAGGTCGAACGGGGTCAGCCCGCGGTCGACCGCGAGCACGGCGTCGGCCCGGTCGGGGTCGTCCACCGCCTCCCCGCGGGCACGCACGTGCAGCCCGAACAGCGTGTGCAGGTCCGTCTTCCGCAGTTGCGTGACCGCCCGGAGCATGAGCGACACGCCGCTCAGGTTGTTGCGGACGTTGTTGGCGAACCGCGGGTGCTTGCTCAGGGCGATGTCGGCCCAGATCACCTCCCGGCCGACCAGGTCGAATACGGCCGGCAGGCAGATCCGGGTGTCCGCCGCCACGTCCACCTTGTCCACCACCGTCTTCGGCTCGAACACCTCGCCCGAGGCCGGCTTCGACCGCCCCATCCACCCGGCGAAGCACTCCGGCAGGTCGCGGTACGGCTGCTCGGTGAAGCTGTTGAGCACCATCACCACGTACCGCACCTTCCGCTCGACGCACCGGGCGACGTCCACGTCGATGAACTCGGCCGCCCCGTGCGGCGCGTCGGTGACGTCGCCGCTGTGGTGCGCGCCGAAGGTCTTCAGGTTGTAGTACGCCAGCGTGTCCACGTACCGGTAGTCGGCGTCGTACATCGCGGCCGACAGGTCGACGTCCACCCGCGACCGGCCGTTCTTCCACCACACGAAGAACCGCAGCGTGGTGCAGTCCGGCAGCGGCAGCCGGCTCCCCCGGACCAGGGTGCGGAGAGCCTTTGACGCCGACCGCTGGGAGAACGGCACCAGATAGTTCGCCAGCCGCGGGTCGAGGTAGCACCGCCCCAGCCGCGGGAGCCCGGCGAACCGGGCCAGCAGCGTCCGCTCGCACGCCCCGGCGATCCCCTCGGCCACGCCGGCGGGCAACTCGGGCAGCGGATCGGTGGTGGCGAACAGGTTGCCGAGCTGGCCCTTCGGGAAGAACGCCCGCAGCTCGCCCGGTTTCGGCCGGTCGCGGAAGTGGGTCATCACCTGAAGCAGCACCGGGGTCGACACCCGGTCCGCGCGGCCGGCGAACCGCTCGATCACGACCTGCGGGTCGGCGGCGGTCCGGGCCAGGTGGTCGAGGCGGCGGGCCAGCTCGCCGGGCCGGGCGTCGAGGAGGTCGAGCACCGCGGCCGTGTCCGCCGCCGACAGGGCGGCCTCGACCCGGCCGTTGAACGTCTGGAAGGGCCGGTCGTTCCGCAGCACGTCGAACGCGGCGGCGGCCGCCGGGAACCGCGCCGCGTACTCGCCGGGGTGCAGCCGCTCGCCGAGCCGGACCCACCGCGGCTTCCACCGGAGCATGTCCTCGGTCCGGTTCGCTGCCCGCTCCACCCAGGCCAGCATCAGCGCGCGGTCCCGGCGGCGGAACCGGCCGAACTTGCAGGCGGTCTTGAGCGACACGTCCCCGCCGCTCATCGCCACGGCGAGCCGCAGCACGTCGGTCGCCGTTTTGACGTGCGGGCCGAGCACGGCGTCTGCGTCCGGGACGTGGCGGACGAGTTCCGCCCCGAGGACGGCCAGGTTCTCCTTGCACGGGATCGCGTCGGGGAGGAGCCGCCCGATCCCGTCACGGTGCTGGGCGACGAACCAGGCCACGTCCTCGCGGTCCTGGGGCGTGAACGGCGACTTCGACCGCGCCAGGAGGGTGAAGATGCCCTCGAAGTCCGCGCGGGTGCCCAGCCCGATGACCCGGTACTTCGGCTTCTCGCCCAGCGTCGGCCGGTCGGCCTTCTCGAACCCCGGACGGTGCCCGGTCCAGTAGTAGAGGACGGCGTTGAAGTAGAGGGCGGCCTCGGACGCCTCCATGACCTGATGCGGGAAGTTCGGGTAGAACGGCTCGAACTTGCGGTGGGCACCGACGAGCGTCCTGAGATCCTTGACCAGCCGCTGGTAGAACGCGTCGACCTGGACCGGGCTCATCGCCTTGAGCCGGTCGATCACGTCCTCGCCGAGGAGGAACCCGAGGCTTTCGAGGTTCTTCTGGAGGGCCGCGAGGACGGTCAGGGGCGTCGCCCCGGCACCGTCGGGGAGTAACACTTTCGACCGGCGGCGGACGTAGATGGCGTTCATGCGGGGGGTTCACGAAAAACGGCGTCCCGCGGGGCGGGACGCCGGGGTGGCGGAGAGCGAAGACCCTAGGTAGCAGGGTGAGAAGGAAGGATCTTCAGAGCCGCCGCCCCGACGATACCCCGCCGAAGGCGGGTGTTCAAGGGGCAGGGACACCGGAACCCGGCCCGGGTTCACCGCCGGCCGGGTCGGGCTCGGCGTCGGCGACCGGCGGTGTCGTCAGGAGGCCAGAGACCCAGGCGGCGTACCCGTCCCCCGTCGGAAGTTCGCGGTCCACCCGGACCCGCCGGCGGGTGGCCGTCGCCGCCTCACCGGTGAGCGGGTTGCGGCCGGCGTGCGGGACCACCTCCCACGTCAGCCCGGCCCCCCGCTTCTGCCACGCCGGCAGGTCGTTGAAGTTCACCCCGCGGCGGAACAGCAGCTCGTTCTTGTCGGCCACGGTCAGGCCGGCGAGTTTCCGGGTCGCCGCGCGGGCGTCGAGCCCCTCCTTGCGGAGTGTCCAGTAGCACCACCCGTTGAGCGCGCACCGGGCGGCATCAGCCTGCCGCCACCGGAAGTAGTCGACCACCTGCTCGTCCGTCGGGACGACCACGACCCGGCAGTCGAAGTGGGCCGACGCCCCGCAGGCGAGCGCGAACGCCGCGCTGGCGAGCCCGGCCGACACCGACACGGCCTTCTCGACCTCCCGGTCGAAGTGCGCCCAGCCGCGGGGGAGGAGCACGGAGACCTCGTCGCTCTCGGTGTAGGCGTAGACGCCGCCGAAGTCCTCGAACACCGCCCGCGCCGCGGCGAGCATCCAGCCGTGGAACCGGTCGTCGAACGGCTTCTCGCAGTGCGCCTCGGTGAACCGAGTGAACCCGCGGCCGTCGAGCCGCAGGACGACCCACGCCCCGTCCGGGCACCGCAGGGCGTGGAAGCACTCGAGCCGCCGCATCCGGGCCTCGAACTCATCCGGCCGCATCGCCGCCTCCCCCGACCTCGGTGACCTCGAACCCGCCGCCGTCGGCGAGCCGCACGCGGTAGAGCCGGTCGAACCCCTCGGCCGGCGGCGGCGGTTCCAGCCGGGCGGCGGTGATGCGGACGGCGTGGTCCGGCACCCGCGCCTTCCCCTCCCGCGCCGCGTTCCGCCGCAGGCTGGCGTCCACGTCCGGCGGGAAGAAGTAGCAGACCACCGCCGCCCCGGCGGCCCGCGCGCCCTCGACCAGCTCGGCCCGGTCGGCGGCGGTCGGGTTGGTGTTGTCCACGACGACCGACCGGCCGGCGGCGAACGCCTCGGCGATCAGCCGCCGTTGCCGGCGGGCCGGGCGCGGGTTGCTGCGGAAGTTGTCCTTGGAGACGTGGGCGTGGGTGGCGGCGAACCGCTCCCGGTAGAAGGTCGTCTTCCCCGACCCCTGCAACCCGACCAGGATCACCAGCTCCATGACCCCTCCCCGTCTCGGACAGAGGCCGAACGGCCGCGGCGGGTTCGGGGGCGTAGGGCGGGTAGAATGGGTGACCCGATCCTCGCATCCCGAGCCCCGTTCGTCATGCGATACCTGGTCACCGCCCGGGTCAAGCCGGGGAAGGAAGCCGCCCTGCTCGCCGCGGTCGAGGCCGGCACGCTCGGGGCCGGGTCGGTCGCCGGCGGCGAGTACCTGCGGAACATGTCCGACGCCCGCCTGTACGACGACGGCCGGGTGAAGTGGGTCGAAGTCTGCTTCTGCGCCGAGCCGCTGGCCGAGGAGCGGCCGTTCTGGGAGGCTTTCTTCGACCTCGTCCGGGTGCAGGACGCCCACGCCCCGTCGCGGTGCCGGGACCTGACCGGGGCCGAGCCGTGGGCCTGCTGCGGGTGCGACTGCACCGCCCGGCTGGAAGCCAAACTCGCCGGCGACGGCGTCGGGTTCCTGGAAGCCCTCCGGCAGGCCGCGGACCGGTGACGCAGCTCCCGGCCCGCGGTCGCATCACGACTTTTCGAGTAGCCAGTCGGCCGCGGTCACGGCAACCCTCCGCGTCGTCGCGGTGCCGCCCCGCCGCAGGTTCGCTCGGCGACTGTCCCGGCCGTGATCCCGGCCAGGTACGCGGCGACGCCGAAGTCGTTGCCGAACGCGCCGGGGCCTCGGGCCGGTCGGCCGCGATGTTCACGGCGTTCCCTCCCCCGGCGGCAGTGCGTCGCGGGCCGAGGCGGTCGTCGCCCGCCGCGGCTCGCGGAAGAAGAGGAGGAAGACCCCCAGCACCGCGACGGCCCCGATCGCCGGCTGCGCCCAGATGCCCGCCCAGTCGTGCTCGATCGTCCCGGACTTCACCGGCAGTTCGTGCGCCGCCATGACCAGCCCGGCGAGGAGCGTCCCGACGAACGCCCCGACGCCCCACAGGATGAACGCGATGAACCCCTGCGCCGCCCCCCGCATCCGCTCGTTCGCCTCGTCGTCCACGTAGAGCTGCCCGGCGATGAACAGGAAGTCGTAGCAGACGCCGTGCAGCAGGATGGCGGCGAAGATCAGGGCCGCCTGCGTCGCGGCCGGCGCGTCCACGCTCTGCGCGAGCAGAAAGTACCGCGCGGCCCACGCCAGGATGCCGACGGCGATCGTCGTCTTGTACCCGAACCGCCACAGCATGACCGGGAGCAGCAGCATGAACACCACGTCCGACACCTGGGCGAGGGTCATCCGGGCGGTGGCGTTCGGCCAGCCCAGCTCGGTCAGGTAGACGCCGAGGTTCACGAAGTAGAAGTAGAGCGGGATACAGATCAGGAACATGCACCCGATGAACACGGCGAACGACCGCTTGCGGAGCAGCGCGAGCGCGTCGAGGCCGAGGATCTCGCCGACCGACACGTCGGCCCCGACCTTCTTCGGGGGCGTGTGCGGGAGGGTAAGCGCGAACAGCCCGAACGCGACCGACAGGCCGCCGGCGAGGTAGAACTGATTCGCCGTCGTGTCGGCCCCCAGGAGGCTGACGGTGACCCCGCCGCCGATCCACCCGACGGCGGAGAAGCTCTTGACCCGGGGGAAGTCCCGCTTCGGGTCGGCCAGGTGGTGGAGGGCGAGCGAGTTCCCGAGGGCGAGGGTGGGGGCGAAGGTGGCGCAGTACAGGATCAGGAGCGGGTAGAACTCGCCGAACGCCTCCGCCCGCGGGACGAGGCAGATCACGGCCCCGCCGAGCAGGCCGAGCACCCCGAGGATTCGTTCCGAGGCGAAGTACCGGTCGGCGACCAGCCCGACGAAGAACGGCGAGATCATCGACCCGACGGCGAAGGCCCCGTAGGCCGCCCCGATCTGCCGGCCGTCGAACTTGAGGGAGGTGGCGAGGTACGCGCCCATGCTGTCGTACCACGACCCCCAGATGAAGTACTGGAGGAACATGAACGCCGCGAGTTGGACCTTGAGCCGGGTTTGCATCGCGACCGCCGGGCGTGGTGAGTGTGCGGCCGGGGCCGCGAGCCGGCAGCATACCCGAGCGGGCAAGTCGGTGCCACGACCGACGCGG
>DASPHQ010000812.1:0-14973 GCA_035629595.1 Urbifossiella sp.
GACGTCCACCTGCTTCTCGCGGGAGCGGCGGCGGGCCTGGACCGCCCGGGCCTTCAGCGCCGTCCGGTACGCCACCCCGTAGAGCCAGTTCCCCACCTGCTCCCGCGGCTTCACCCCAGCCGCCCGCCGGGCCAGCACGATGAACACCGCCTGGAACGCGTCGTCGGCCGCGTGGGGGTCGCCGATCACCCGCCGGCACACGCCCAGGACCATCGGCCCGTGCCGGCGGACGAGCAGGCCGAAGGCGTCCGCGTCGCGGTCGGCGACGAACGCGGCGAGTAGGTCGTCGTCCGGCCGGTCGGCGGCGCGGCCGGCGATCACCCGCCGCAGGGCGGGCATCAGGCTGACGGGAGCGGTCGGCATGGGCCGGCCTCCGGGCTCGGTGTCCGCCAGTGTATTGCCCGCCGCCGGGCAGGCGCTCGGGGGGAATTCCGCGCGGCGGGCGGACCGACGTTCGCCCCGGTCTCATTGGTTCCAGGCGAGGGGGGGGACCCAGTCCCAGAAGCATTGAGTCGTCTGGAAGAATCACTGTTGGAACGACGCCGCGCGGCCCGGCCGGCGCGAGTCCGTGGCTGGATTGGAGTTGCGGCCGAAACCCGGGTCGGGCGCCTCCGGCGCGCGAACGTCCCGACGTTTCCGTCACCGACGCGACGGTTGCGGCCCCCGGGCCGGGCGGGTACTCTTAACACTCTTCCCGTCGTCCCGCGAAGGCTCGCATGACCCCGCCCACCGAACGCCGCCCCGTCATCGACGCCAACAGCGCCCCGTCCGCCCACAGCGGCGTGGACGAGACGGCCGCCGGCGCGTCCGTGGCGGGCACCGCCGTCACGGGGTTCGGCCCCCCGGCCGCCGCCGGCGAGGTCGGCACCCTCGGACCCTACCGCGTCGTGAAGGAACTCGGCAAGGGCGGCATGGGCGCCGTCTACGCCGCCGTCGACACCCGCCTCGACCGCCGGCTCGCGCTCAAGGTCATGCTCCCGCAGTTCGCCGCCGACACCGAATCGCGCGAGCGCTTCCTCCGCGAGGCCCGCGCCGCCGCGCGGGTGAAGCACGACCACGTCGTCACCGTGTACGAGGCCGACGAGCGGAACGGCGTGCCGTACATCGCCATGGAGTACCTCGAAGGCTACCCCCTCGACGAGTACCTGAAGAAGAAGGGGAACCCGACGCCCGCCCAGGTGCTGAAGCTGGCCGCCGAGACGGCCGCGGGGCTGGCCGCGGCGCACCGGCAGGGGCTCGTTCACCGCGACGTGAAGCCCGGCAACCTGTGGCTGGAGGCGCCGGCCGGTCGCGTCAAGGTGCTCGACTTCGGCCTCGCCCGCCCGGTGGACGCGGAGGTGGAGTTGACCAAGAGCGGGGCGGTCGTCGGCACGCCGGCGTACATGAGCCCGGAGCAGGCGCGCGGCGAGAAGGTGGACCACCGCACCGACCTGTTCAGCCTCGGCGCCGTGCTGTACCGGCTCGTCACCGGCCGACTGCCGTTCCAGGCGCCGAACACGATGGCGATGCTGATCGCGCTGGGCACGGAAGACCCGCCGCCGGTGCGGGAGCGGAACCCGGCCGTGCCGGAGCCGCTCGCCGAGCTGATCCACCAGCTGCTCGCCAAGTCGGCCGACGCCCGGCCGGCGTCGGCGGACGAGGTGGTGAAGCGGGTGCGGGCGATGGGCTCGGCACGGTCCGCCCCCGCGGCGGTGCAGGCCGCGTCGCAGGTGGTGTACGTGCCGATCCAGGTGACCGTGGTGCCCGATGCGAACCCGTTCGCCGACCTGGACGCGACCGAGGTCGAGCCGATCCCCGCGGCCGCTCCGGCGGCGGTGCGGCGCGCGCCGCGGCGGTCGTGGGCGGTCGCGGCCGGGCTGGCGGCGATGATGCTGGCGGTGTTCGGCGGGGTGATCATCATCATCCGCAACCGCGACGGCTCGGAGACGAAGATCGAGGTGCCCGACGGCGCGACGGTGACGCTGAAAGACAAGACCGGCAAGACGCTGGCGCAGGTGGGGCCGCCGAAGGTCGCGCCGGTGGCGGACGACAGCCCCGACCGGAAGGCTGCCAAGTGGGTAATCGGTACCGGTGGGGCGGTGCGTGCCAACGGGGGCGTGGAAGGCATTCAGTCGGCAGCCGACCTGCCGAAAGAGCGGTTCACTCTCACGGCGATCGACTTAGCTGGCAACAAGTCACTCACCGACGCAGGGCTGGCCAACCTCAAGGGCTGCCACGAGTTGAAGAGTTTGAACCTGAATGGCACCGCCGTGACAGACACCGGGCTGGTGAACTTCATTGACATGAAGGGGCTGACGGACCTGAACCTCGGTGTCACGCGCGTGACGGACGACGGGCTGGCAAACTTCAAGGCATGCAAGAACTTGACCGCTCTCGACTTTGGTGCCACCGCGGTGACGGACGTGGGGCTCGCGCACTTCAAGGAATGCAAGGGGCTTACCCGCCTCTCCTTGGGGGTTACGAGGATCACGGATGCCGGGCTGGCGAACTTCAAGGAATGCAAAGGGGTGACGTTCATCGACCTGGGCCGCACCGGAGTGACGGACGAGGGGCTGGCGATCGTCAAGGAATGGGAGGGAATTGCCGCGGTCCGCTTGTTCGACACGAAAGTGACGGACGCGGGGCTGTCACACCTCAAAGGGTGCAAAGGGCTGAAAGAACTCGACCTGCAGTTCACGGGAGTGACGGACGCGGGGCTCGCGAGTCTTGAGAACTGCAAAGCGCTGGCAACCCTCAACCTGAATCGCGCCCGTGTGACGGACGCCGGGCTGCGCCACCTCCGAGCCTGTCAGGGGCTGACCTTTCTCGATCTTCGGGCGACGAAGGTGACGCCGAAGGGGCTGGCCGACTTCCACGCCGCCGTGCCCGGGTGTCGCGTCGAGCACGACGGCGGCGTCATCGAGGCCGTGGACGTGGACCGGAAAGCGGCCGAGTGGGTCTTCTCGGTCTCCGGACTGGTGTGGGTGAACGGGAGTGGTCCCAACCTGAAAGCCACCGCAGAGTTGCCTCCGACCTCGTTCACTTTGACGCATGTCAACCTGATCAAGACGAAGGTGACGGACGCTGACCTGGCGAAGCTTGTGGGGTGCGGTGGGGTGGTCGTCCTCCGGCTGGATGGCGTCGGCGTCACCGGCGGCGGGCTGTCACACCTCACAGGACTGAAATCACTGCGGGAGTTGAGCCTCAGTAGCTCCGGTGTGACAGACGCCGCGCTGGCACACCTCAAGGACTACCCGGCCCTGGACGACTTGGAGTTGACTGGCACCCCGGTGACGGACGCCGGGTTGACCCACCTGGCGAAGTGCGAGAGTCTAAAACACCTCGGCCTCGGAGGGACGAAGGTGACCGGAGCAGGTCTGGGGAGCCTCCGCGGCTGCAAGCGTCTTGAAATCCTGAACCTCCACGGCTCACACGTCACCGACGCCGGTCTCGCTCACGTCAAGGACTGCACCGAGCTGAAGGGGTTAATCGTCACCGGGACGGGGGTGTCGGACGCGGGGCTCGCCCACCTCCACGAGTGCAAGCGGCTCACCCACCTCGACGTGAAGAGGACGAAGGTGACGGCGGCGGGGCTGGCGCGGTTCCACGCGGCCGTGCCCGGGTGTCGGATCGAGCACGACGGCGGGTTCATCGAGCCGAAGAAGTGACACGGCCCGGCGAGCCGACCGCCGTGAGGCGGTGGGTGTTTCACCTCACGCGACTCACCCGCCGCCTCACGGCGGTCGGCTCGCCGGGGCGCCGCGTAACAACTTGAGCGATTCCCGATTTTCCGCTGGCACCCCGCCGCGCCCCACGCTATCTGCGACCCCTCTCGGGGAACCGTTCGTCGCAAGAAGGGGGGCGTGCAATGCTCCGCAGGCTCGTATTCGGGCTCGGCGCCGCCGGGCTGTTCGGCGCCGCCGCCGTCGCACAGTTCGCGGTCGACCGCGTGAACACGCCCGTCGCACCGAAGGCGGCCGCGCCCGTCGCGCCACCCGCCGCACCGCCCGCCGCACCGCCCGTCCTCCCGCCCACGGTCCCGAAGGCGGCCCCGCCCGTCGGCGGGTACGTCCCGCCGGTCGGCGGCTTCAGCCCCCCGCCCGCCGTGCCCACCGGGTTCACCCCGGCGCCGCTGCCGACCCCGGCCGCCGGGTTCGACCCGGCCCCCCGGTTCGCCCCGATGCCGACGCCCGCCGCGGCGCCGGCCGAGCCGCTGAACATCCCGACGGCGCTGCCGGCCGACCACCCGTGGCTGCTGCGGCCGGAGCACGGGGCGTTCGTCATTCTCCTCCGCAGCTACAGCCGGCCGGCCCGGCCCAGCGCCGCCGACCCCGGCCTCACCGCCCGCGAACTCGCCGAGGGGCTCGCCGACGAGGTCCGCCGCCTGCCACAGGCGAAGGGGCTCGGCGTCTACCTGTACGAGCTCGTGTCCGAGGAGCGCAAGGCCGAGGCCCAGGCCGCCGCCGACGCCCGCCGCAAGGCCGCCGAGTTCGCCGCCCGCATGTCCGACTTCCGCCAGAAGGCCGAGCTCAACGGCATGACGTTCCTCGACCCCGAGCAGGCGCTGCGGTACAAGTCGTTCAACTACCGCGACCAGATCGGCGTCGTCGTCGGCGGGTTCCGCACCGAGGACGAGGCGGTCCGGGCGCTCGCCAAGGTGAAGCACTGGCCGACGCCGGCGAACACCAAGCTCCTCGACGGCGGGGCCATCGCCAAGCAGGGGGCCGACGGCAAGGCGACGATCGAAAAGACGTACCTGAACCCCTACGGGCAGGCGATGGTGGTCGCCAACCCGACCGTCCCGCGGGCGGCGCCGGTCCCCGGCACGGTGGCGCCGCCCGACCCGTTCATCGCGCGGCTCAACGAGGGGCGGCCGTACAGCCTGCTGCGGGCGACGAAGACGTGGACGCTCGGGGTGAAGGCGTTCAACGCCCCGGTGCGGGTGCAGACGCGCGACGACGACAACGTCAGCATCCGCCTGTTCGGCACGCCGAAGGGGGGCGACGCGCTGGCGGCCGGGGCCGAGGCCGCCGAGCAGATGGCGAAGGGGCTGCGCGAGATGCGCGACAAGGACGGCACGCCGGTGGGGGTGGAGGCGTTCGTGCTGCACCACCGCAACGGCAGCATGGTGACGGTCGGCCAGTTCGACGGCCCGACCGACCCGGCCCTGCACGAGATGCGGCGGCGGATGATGAGCATGCGCTTCATGCCCGGCGACCCGCGGGTGACGGAGAACGCCAGCCACTACCTGCACGAGGGGATCGTGCCGATCCCGATCCCGCGGTAAGAGTCGGTCCCGGAGAATGGCCGCAAAAAAGCACAAGAGGCACAAAAAGACCGATCGATCCGATCGGTCTTTGGCTTCGTTTTGTGCCTCTTGTGCTTTTTTGCGGCCATTCTCCGAGACAGGTTCTTAATCGAACGAGAACGGCCGGGCGGCGTCCAGCAGCACGAACCCGCGGCCGCCGCCGGCCGGGGTGAACGACACTTCCATCTCGCGCACCACGATCGCGTCCGCCTCCGGCAGCGGGAACCCGGCCGGCGGGTCGAACGCGGCCGGCGCGTCGCCGGCGCCGGTCACCGGCACCGCCGCCGTGCGCAGGTCGATGACGAGCCCCTGGCCGGTGACGCTGTACGAGCGCGGGGAGGCGTGGTAGTTCAGCTTCACCGCCAGGGTGCCGGGGCCGCTCACCGCCGCGACGTGGAACCGCACCGCCCGGATCGGCTGGTACGGCACGCTGTGCTCGTACGACTTCATCGCCGTCCCCGACACCTGCACCCCCGCCGGCGCCGCCAGCACGCCCCAGCCGGCCGGGCGCGCCGTCAGCTCGGCGTTCACCGGGTCGCCGGCCGAATACAGCTTGCCGCCGGCGAACAGCCGCCACGCCGGGTTCCAGTCGAGGAACTGCGCCGCCGCCTGCCGCGGGCCGTCCTGGTCCATGTTGTCGATGACGACGGCCCCGCCGGGGGTGAGCTGGTCGGCGGCGCGGATCACGTCGAACAGGGCGTACTCGAAGGCGTGGTTCCCGTCCACGAACACCAGCCCGAGCGGCGACGCCCCCGCCTTCGGCAGGCTGAGCTTGGCGAAGAAGCACATCGACGTGCGGTCGTGGTACTCGACGTGGGCGCGGACCGCTTCGGGCCAGGTGGCGAGGATGCCCGGGACGCGGTGGCCGCCGAACGGGTCGAGGGTGATGACGCGCCCGCCGGCCCCGGCCGCGACCGACGCCTCGGCGAGGACGCGGGTGGTGCCGGCGAAGAAGGTTCCGATCTCCAGGGTGAGGCCGGGTCGGATGCGGCCGACGAGCAGGGCGAGGGTCGCCATCTCGTCGGCGGTGGTGATCGAGCGGAGGTCCGGCCGCTCGTTCAGGGCGGCGGTGAGTTCGCGGTACTCGGGGGTTCCTGCGAGGTCGACGAGCCAGTCGCCGAGGTCGCCGGGCGCGCGGACGTTGCGGAACAGCTTCGGCAGGAGGGCGGCGAGGGGGTCGGGCGGCGGCGGCACCACGACCGGCGCGGCGAGGCCGACGGCCCGCGCCCAGCGGCGGACGGGGAGGTAGCGGCGGCGGAGGCGGAGGAACGGTTGAAGCACGGGTCGGCTCCTGGGTCAGGCGGCGGCGGCGCGGCGGGGTTCGGCGGCGCGGGCGAGGACGTCGGCGACCGGCTCGCGCCCGGCCGGCACGCGGTACGCCGTCACCGCGTCCAGCACGCGGTCCACGTCGGCATCCGTCAGGTCGAAGTACAGCGGCAGCCGCACCAGTCGGTCGCTCACGGCCTCGGTGACCGGGCACAGCCCCGGCCGGCCGCCGTGCTTCGCGCCCATCTCCGACAGGTGGAGCGGCACGTAGTGGAACGTGGCGACGATGCCGCGGGCCTTCAGGTGCGCCAGCAGCGCCTGCCGGTCGTCGAGCGTCGGCAGCAGCAGGTAGAACAGGTGCGCCGGGTGGCCGCAGTGGTCGGGGACGTGCGGCAACCGCACCCGCCCCTCCGCGGCCCAGTCGGCGAGGCCGGCGCGGTAGCGGTCCCACACCGCGCGCCGCCGCGCCTGGATGTCCGCCCGCGCCTCCAGCTGCGCCAGCAGCAGCGCCGCCAGGGCGTCGCTCGGGAGGTAGCTGGAGCCCACGTCCACCCACGTGTACTTGTCCACCTCGCCACGGAAGAAGCGGCTGCGGTTGGTCCCCTTCTCGCGGATCACCTCGGCACGCTCCACGAACGCCGGGTCGTTGAGCACGAGCGCCCCGCCCTCGCCGCACGAGATGTTCTTCGTCTCGTGGAAACTCTGCGCCGCCATCGCCCCGAAGCTGCCGAGCGGCCGGCCGTTGTACGTGCCGAACAGGCCGTGGGCGTTGTCCTCGACCACCGGCACGCCGGCGGCGCAGATCGCGTCCATCTCGCAGCCGACGCCGGCGTAGTGGACCGGCACCACCGCCCGGGTGCGCCGCGTCAGCAGCGCCGGCAGCTGGCGCTCGTCGAGGTTCAGCGTGTCGGGCCGCACGTCGGCGAACACCACCCGCGCGCCGCGGAGCACGAAGGCGTTCGCCGTGGAAACGAACGTGAACGACGGCACCACGACCTCGTCGCCGGGGCGCACGTCGAGGAGGAGGGCGGCCATCTCGAGGGCGTGCGTGCAGGACGTGGTGAGGAGCGTTTTCGGGGCGCCGAGGATGGTTTCGAGGAGGGCGTGGCAGCGCTTCGTGAACGGCCCGTCGCCGGACAGGTGCATGTTGCCGACGGCCTGGCGCAGGTAGCGGTAGGCGGCGGCCGGCATGGCCGGGCGGTTGAAGTTGATGGGGGCGGTCACGCGGGCGCACCTCCGGGTGCGCCCCTGTACCGCGCCGCGGGGTTCGCTCGCAAGCCCGGGGCGCGGGGGCTCCCGGTGCTGTCCGTCGCGGCCGGGCTCGGGGGCTTTAGCCCGGAGGGCGTCGGCGTGTAGCCCGGGGTGCAACCCCGGGCGGCGTCCGCGGTGAACGAGGTGCGTCGCTCCCACGAACTACGCCGTCGCCCGCCCGGGGTTCCACCCCGGGCTACACGCCGACGCCCTCCGGGCTAAACCCCCGAGCCGCCGGCGCCCTCACCCCGCGCCCGGCCCGGTCATCGTCTCGGGGCGCACGATCCGGTCGAACGCCTCGCCCGTCAGCACGCCGCCCTCCTTGAGCGGCGGGGCCAGCTTCACCGCCTCCTCGCGCAGCGTCGTCCCGTTGTGGTGCGCCGTCTTGGCGATCTTCGCCGCCGCGTCGTAGCCGATGTGCCGGTTCAGCGCCGTCACCAGCATCAGCGACTCGTTCACGATCCGCGAAATCGCCGCCCGGTTGGCGTCGATCCCCTTCCGCACCTTACCACCGGCCTTCGGCCTCAGCGCCGCCTGATCCACCTCCACCATCCCGGTGTCGGCGCCGACGACGTACTCGAGCGCCTCGTAGTCCGTCTCCGGCATGTCGGCGGCGCAGTGCTCGCGGAAGCTCCGGCACGCGTCCGTCAGCAGGCGGATGCTGTGCAGGACGTTGTGGATGATGACCGGCTTGAACACGTTCAGCTCGAAGTTCCCCTGGCTCGCGGCGAAGCCGACGGCGGCGTCGTTGCCGAGCACCTGGACGCACACCATCGTCATCGCCTCGCTCTGCGTCGGGTTCACCTTCCCCGGCATGATCGAGCTCCCCGGCTCGTTCTCCGGGATGGTCAGCTCGCCGAGCCCGCAGCGCGGCCCCGACGCCAGCCAGCGCACGTCGTTGGCGATCTTCATGAGGCCGACGGCAAGCGTCTTGAGGCCGCCGCTGAGGAACGCCAGCGGCTCGTGCCCCGCCAGCGCCTGGAACTTGTTCGGCGCCGTCACGAACGGCTGGCCGGTGAGCTCGGAGATTCTCAGGGCGACCGTCTCGGCGAACTTCGGGTGGCTGTTCAGCCCGGTGCCGACGGCGGTGCCGCCGAGGGCCAGCTCGAACACCATTGGCAGCGCCGCCTCGACCGCCTTGATGCCGTACTCGATCTGGGCGACGTACCCGCCGAACTCCTGGCCGAGCGTCAGCGGCACCGCGTCCATCAGGTGCGTCCGGCCGATCTTCACCACGCCGGCGAACTCGGCGGCCTTCTCCGCGAACGTCTTCCGCAGCGCCGACACGCTCGGCAGCAGCCGGTGAACGACTTCTTCCGCCGCGGCGATGTGCATGGCCGTGGGGAACGTGTCGTTCGACGACTGCGACATGTTCACGTCGTCGTTCGGGTGGACCGGCTTCTTCGACCCCATGACGCCGCCGGCGAGCTCGATGGCGCGGTTGGAGATGACCTCGTTGACGTTCATGTTGGTCTGCGTGCCGCTGCCGGTCTGCCAGACGCGGAGCGGGAAGTGGTCGTCGAGCCGGCCGGAAATCACCTCGTCGGCGGCGCGGCCGATGAGCTCGCAGCGGTCGGCGGGCATCAGGCCGAGCTCGGCGTTGGTGCGCGCGGCGGCCTTCTTGAGGATGCCGAAGGCGCGGATGACCGGCTGCGGCATGGTGTCGGCGCCGACGGCGAAGTGGACGAGCGACCGGGCAGTCTGGGCGCCATAGTACCGATCTGCGGGCACCCGGATCGGCCCCATGCTGTCGGTTTCGGTGCGATAAGCGGACATTCGGCAGGGTCTCACATCGGGGAGGGGAAAGTGGGGCCATTCTACGGCAACCGACGTTGGCAGATCGGCCGGCGTCTGAGAACCTACCCGCACCCGCCGCGGCGGGTTCCCCCAATTCAACGGAGTGTGCGATGACGCGGTTCGTGGCGCCGGTGGCGCTGGCGGTGGTGCTGTGCGGGGCGGCGGGCGGGCAGCCGCCGGCGCCCCCCGGGCCGGAGCTCGACGTGCTCAAGAAGATGGTCGGCACGTGGGACGCGACGATGAAGATGGAGGGCATGGAGAGCAAGTGCACCTGCGTGTACAAGATGGACGTGGGCGGGCTGTGGCTGGCGTCGGTGTTCGAGGGCGACCTGGGCGGCGTGAAGTTCAGCGGCCGCGGGTACGACAGTTACGACCCGATGAAGAAGAAGTACGTCGCCGTGTGGCTCGACAGCATGATGCCCAACGTGATGACGATGGAGGGCACGTACGACGCGGCCAAGAAGACGATGACGATGGAGGGGAGCGCCCCCGGCCCGGACGGGAAGCTGGAGAAGATGAAGGCGGTGTCGGTGATGCCGGACGCGGACACGATCGACTTCAAGATGTACATGGGCGACGGGAAGACGCCGGCGTTCACGATCCTGTACAAGCGGAAGAAGTAGTCGGTTCCGCCCGGCGAGCCGACCGCCGCGAGGCGGCGGGTGACGTGCCCATCACCCGCCGCCTCGCGGCGGTCGGCTCGCCCGGGTGGTTACTCGAACAGCTCGGCCACGCCCGGGGCGAACCCGGGCAGGGCTGGATGTTCGGGCATCCGGTGGGTGACGTTGAACGACTCCGGCTCGGCACCCGGCCGGTACACCCTCACCGTCCGGTCCTCGGGGTCGAGAATCCACACCACCGGCACCCCGGCTCGGCCGAAGGTACGGACCTTCTCGTGCGTCTGCTCCAGGGTGTCGTTCGGCGACAGGATTTCCACTACCAGTGTCGGCACCCCGTCGAGCAGGGTGGTGTTGTCGTCGTCCTGTACCGCGACGACAGCCGCCGGCGCGAACGCCACGTCCACGCCGACCGCCGTGGTCCGCCCCGGCAGGAGGATGCCGACCTCGCCGCAGTACGGCTCGCCGCGCGGCGGGGGCTGGGTGCGGAGCCAGTTGGTGAGGGCGGTGACGACGTAGGACATGATGCGGCTGTGGTGCCGATTACGAACCGTCATCGTCACCCCCTTGAACTCCGGCGGCTTCTCCCGCAGTTTCCCGTCAATGATCCACCGCTCGACGCCGTCGTCCGGCATCGCCAGCAGATCCTCGACGGTCCACACCTTCGGCGGGGCGTTCTCGGTCGCGGTCGTCATACGGCCCTCTCCGTGCTCGATCCCATGCTACCGTCCGGCCCCGTCCGGCACCAGTTCGGCCCGCCTCACCCGACGCCTGACGGCGTTCGGCTCGCCGGCTCATTCCGCGCTCCCCACGCCGCGGCGCCGCCACGGGCGCCAGCCGAGGCTCCCGCGGCCCTGCTCGGCTTCGCGGAACAGCACCGCCTCGCGGCGGAACTGGTACACCGCTCCCCACAGCGCCAGCCCGATGCACGCCCCCATCGACGCCACCACCGCCGGCACGTGCTGCCACGGGAACGGGTCCGGCCGCACCGACAACAGCCGCTGCTGCACCAGCAGCGCGTTCGTCACCGGCACCCAGCTCATCCGCGCGTCGAGCTCGATCCCGGGGGCCATGCTCCAGTACGCCAGCGGCAGCACCAGGAAGAACATCGGCACCATGTAATAGTTCCCCTCCTTGGTGCTGCGGGCGAACACGCCCAGGGTGATGCACCCGGCCGCCAGCAGCAGCGCCACCGGCAGGGCCGCCACCACGCACGCCGCCAGCCCGCCGACCGACAGCAGCGGGTACGGGAACAGCAGCTGCGCCACCCCCACCGCGGCCACCATCAGCAGCACGTTCCACACGGCCGTGCCGAACGCCAGCCCCGCCACCGCCAGGAACTTCCCCGCCACGATCTCCGTCCGCTCGGCCGGGCTGATCAGCAGCGTCTCCATCGTGCCGCGCTCCTTCTCCCCGGCCGTCATGTCGATCGCCGGGTAAATGGCGCCGGTCAGCACCCACATCGTCAGCAGCAGCGGGATCACCTTCACCAGCACGTCGCGCAGCTCGTCGGCCAGCTTCTTGTCGGTCGGCTTGTCGGACTGCGGGTCGCGCAGGTCCACCGGGTTGTCGAAGTTGGCCGGCAGGCCGGCGCGGGCGAACCGGGCGGCCTTCACGTCCTCCGCCCACTTCCGCAGCACCCCCACGACGCGCCGCACCGCCAGCTTCGAGTTCTCCTCCCCCTCGCGGCCGAGCACCCGCACCACCGGCCGCTCGCCGCGCTCCAGCTTGTCCGCGAGGCCGGGCTCGACCACGACCACCACGTCCGCCTCGCGCGCCGCCAGCCGGGCGGTGAGGGCGGCGTCGGGCTCGGGGGCGATGTGCGTGACGGTGAGGCGGCCGGCCGCGGCCTCGGGGTCGTCGGGGAGGTCGGGGGTGGCGTAGGGCTCGGCGAACCGGTCGCCGGCGAACAGCGGCGGGAACGGGTGCGGCCCCGGCCGGCCGGGCTGCGGCAGGTGCTCCGCCCCGACGACGCCGACCGCCACCTGCTTCCCCTTGAGCATCGACACGAACACCGTGCCGACGCCGACGAACAGCGGGTACATGAGGACCGGCAGGCCGAGGATCAGGAACATCGTCCGCCGGTCGCGGAGCTGGTCCCGGGCTTCGCGGACGGCGATCAGACGGACGATGGCCCGGCGCATGGACGGTCTCGGCGGGGGGGCGACGTTCGGCCCGGGTCTTGAGCCCGGAGGGCGTCGGCGTGTAGCCCGGGGTGCAACCCCGGGCGGGCGATGACGTGGCGCGTGGGAGCGACGCACATCGGACACCGCCGACGCCGCCCGGGGTTGCGCCCCGGGCTACACGCCGACGCCCTCCGGGCTCAAGCCCCGAGCCGTTTGCCGAAATCCGTCGGCACCCCCGAGTTTACTGCGGCGTGGCGACGACGCCACCCCCGGCGTATACCAGCCGCATGACCCCCGCCGACGTGTCCGCCCTCCTCGCCGCGCAATTCGGCCCGGCCGTCACCGGCACCCACGCCGGGCCGGGCGACCCATACGTCACCGTCGAACCGGAGCGCGTCGTCGAGGTGTGTACGTTCCTCCGCGACGACCCGCGGCTGCGCTTCGAGCTGCTCAACGACCTGACCGTCGTGGACTATTTGGAGACGGACGCGAAGAAGGCGGCGAAGGCGGGGTTCGAGCCGCACCTGGAGGTGGTGTACCGCGTCAGCAGCTTCAGCCACCCCGGCCGCCGCTTCACCCTGAAGGTGCATCTGCCGCGCTGGAAGGACGGCGTGGCCGGGCAACTGCCGGAGGTGCCGTCGGTCGCGGGGGTGTGGCGGACCGCCGACTGGCACGAGCGCGAGGCGTACGACCTGTGCGGCGTGTTCTTCACCGGCCACCCCGACCTGCGCCGCATCCTGCTGGCCGAGGACTGGGAGGGGCACCCGCTCCGCAAGGACTACGAGTACCCGCTGGAGTACCACGGCATCCGCTGCCGGTAGTCTGACGGGTGTAGCGGTTGGCGCGGCGCCGGGTGTGGGGGACAACCCGGCGGCGCCGGCGGGTGGGCTGGTGGAAGTGCGGAAGCGGGCACTACGATTCAAGTCGGCCGATCCCCTTCCCCCCGGAGCCGCACCCGTGACCCGCTTCCTGTTCGCCGCCGCCGCGCTGGCCGCGTCCGCCGCCGCGGCGACCGCCCAGCCGACGCCCCAGCCCAACCCGATCCCGCCGCCGCGCGTCGTGACGCCGCCGAAGACCGACACACCGGTGCCGATGCCGATGGCGCCTGGGAAGGGGACCGTGCTGACGCCGCCGACGGCGGTGGTGCCGGTGCCGCTGCCGCCGACGACGGGGGAGCCGGCGGTGCGGACGTTCGCGGACTACCCGCCGTCGTTCCTGCCGCCGCCGGGGCCGTTCGGGTACGGGACGCTGCCGCCGCGCATCCCGTACGGGCCGAGCGTGTCGCCGCTGGAGTACCCGTACCCGCGGTACTCGACGCCGCCCGGCGCCGCGTGGCCGCAGCACACGCCGATCGGCGGCCGCGGCACCTACTACGGCCGACACGGGCGGCGGTAAGCCGGGCGAACGGCGCGAAGCCGCAAGCGGCAACGGAACCACCCGAGTTGCCGCTTGCGGCTTCGCGCCGCGAGACGCACCGCCGCGAGCGGCGCAATCACTCAGCGGTCCAGCGGCAGCCGCGCCGACTCCGTCACCCGGTCGAAGAACGCCGCGTTGCAGACGTGGTGCACGACCTCCGCCACCTCGAAGTCGGTGAACTCCTTCCGCAGCGCCTCCACGTCGGCGTCGGTCACGGTCGCCGGGGCGGCGCTCAGCTTTCGCGCGAACGCCAGCGCCTTTCGCTCCTTCTCCGGCAGCGCAGCCGCGTCGGCGTCGAGGCCGAACACCTGGTCGTCGGTCAGGCCGGTCGCCTTGAGGCGGTCGCGGGCCACGGCCAGCGCGTACCAGGCGCGGTCCTCGCGGGCCGCGACCCAGGCGATCCCCGCCTTCAGCCGCGGCGACAGCTTGCCGCCCTCCGTCGCCACCTTCAGCCCGGCGGCGCGGCCCTTCGTCGAGTTCGGGAACACGGCCAGCAGCTTCGCCCAGTTCGGGGCGGCGCCCTCGTACCCGAACGCCTTCGCGTCCGCGGCCACCGGCAGCAGTGGCGTGCGGGCGGCGGCCCACGCGGCCTCCACGGCGGCGCGGTCCTCCAGCTTCGGCCGGGCCGGCCACGCCGGGGCGCTCGCCTTCACGCACTTCTCGGGCAGCGGCGCCACCCGGCTCACGAAGTCGGCGTACTTCGGCGACGCCGGCGTGCTGAACGACGCCACCTTCTTCCCCTCGCCGCCCTTGGCGAAGAAGTCGCCGCCCGCCTCGCCGGGGATGTTCAGCCCGTCCGTCCAGCGGTTCATGGCGTTGTACCCGCCCACCGCCAGCACGATCTCCGCGCACTGGTTGGGGGTGAAGTGCTTCCCCAACTCGGCGAGGTCGGCGGCGGTGACGGTGTGCGGCGCGACCGTGAGTTGCCGCGTGAACCGGACGGCGGCGCGGAGGTTCGGCGCGAGCGCGTCCCAGTCGCCGTCGAGGGCGGCGATCTCGTCGTCGGTGAGGCCGGCGGCCGAGAGCTTGTACTCCTGGTGGCCGAGGCAGTAGTAGCAGTTGTTGACCCGCGACACGACCCAGAACAGGCGTGTCTTGAACGTGTTGTCGAGGCTTGTGGCGGCGTCCGGGGTGCCGCCGCGGCCGCCGAGGCCGAAGTCGCGGAACTCGGCCGGCAGGTAGTAGGCGCGGAACCGGCCGTTGTTCACCTTGG
>DASPHQ010000813.1:0-2667 GCA_035629595.1 Urbifossiella sp.
ACCGCCGTCAGCGCCGTCGCCCCGAGCGCCAGGTAGAAGGCCGTGTCGTCCGCCACCTTCAGCGCCAGCTCGTCGCCGGCGTGCGCCAGGTCGAACACCACCTTCGCGGTCAGCACGTCGTCGTTGGCGGTGTAGTAGTCGCGCAGCGCCGTCGCCCCGCGGTACGCGGCCAATTCCTCGCGGGCGCGGCGGACGACGTTCGTGGCGCTGGCGTACGCCTCCAGGCAGCCGCGGGCGCCGCACCCGCACAGCCGGCCGCGGTCCGGCAGCTCGATCCGCAGGTGCCCGAGCTCGCCGCCGTGGCTGTGCTCGCCGGACAGGATCACGTCGTCGATGATGATGCCGCCGCCGACCCCGGTGCCGAGGGTGAACAGCACCATGCTGTGGGCGTCCTGGCCGGAGCCGACCCAGAACTCGCCGTAGGCCGCGGCGTTGGCGTCGTTCTGGTAGATCGTGGGGAGCTGGAACACGCCCTGGATGTGGTCGCGGACCGGGACGTTCTTCCACGGCTTCAGGTTCGGCGGGTCGAGGATCAGGCCGGCCTTGATGTCCATCAGGCCGGGCGTCGCCACGCCGATCGCCGCGACGTCTTTCATCTCCAACCCGGCGGCGGCGACGGCGCGGCGGATCGTCTCGCACATCGTCTCGAGGCCGGCGTCCTGGCCGCGCTCCGGGTTGGTGTCCATGACGACGGGCTTCGACCGCGGGGTGCCGTCGCCGGCGACCACGGCCGCCTTCATCGTGGTCCCGCCCACGTCGAGCCCGACGAACTGCTGGCCGTCGGCCATCGTTTCACCCCGGAATGGTCGAAAGCGGTGTTGTAGCGACGGGCGCGGCGCCGGACACGGCCGGCGAGCCGAGCCCCGTCAGGGACCGGGTGCGGGCGGGCGGCCGGACACTAAGGCGGGACCGGAATCCGCGGGCGTGGGGGTACGGGCGGGGCGAAATTCGCGGCCCCGCCCGCACCCCCACGCCCGCGGTGAGCTAGGGTTCGATACCCGCCACCCCCGTTTCCCGACCGGCCGACCATGGAACCGCTCACCCCGCAAGTGATGCACAAACTCGTGTTCACCATCCTGGTGCACGGGCTCCCGGACGCGCAGACCGGCATCGCGCTGGACGTGCTGACCGACGCCCAGAAGAACCCGAACGGGCAGGTGCGTGAGCTGGCGGTGGTGGCGCTGGCGGAGCTGGCGGTGTCGCCGTCGAAGCGGGTGGCGGCGCTGACGACCGCGCTGAAGGACCCGTACGCACGGGTACGGCGGCGGGCGGCGCGGGCGCTGGGCG
The DNA here is from genome assembly GCA_035629595.1 of Urbifossiella sp. Taxonomy (GTDB): domain Bacteria; phylum Planctomycetota; class Planctomycetia; order Gemmatales; family Gemmataceae; genus Urbifossiella. The sequence continues at coordinate 1,288 of DASPHQ010000813.1, forward strand.
ACTTCGGCGCCCACGCCGTCGCCGCCCTGCCGGCGCTGGTGAGCTGCCTGCGCGACCCGGACCCGAGCGTCCGCCGCGACGCCGCGGGCGCGGCCGGCCGCCTCGGCCCGGCGGCGCAGGCCGCGGCCCCCGGCCTGGTGACGATGCTGGCCGAGCCCGAGACGCGCACCCGCGTGGTGGCCGCGGCGTCGCTGCGGAAGGTGGGCCGGCCGGCGCTCGGCGCCGTAGTGCAGGGGCTGGGCCACATCGACCCCGAGCTGCGCGGCCGGTGCGCGACGCTGCTGGGGCAGATGGCCCCGGACGACCCCCAGGTGGCGGCGGCGCTGCGGCTGGTGGTCGAGGACGACGACGCCGAGGTGCGCCGCCGCGCCGGCGAGGCGCTGACGCGCACCCCGAGCCCGATGGACACCACGTTCCCCCTCGGCGGCGTGATGGTGGCGATGGCCTGATCAGTTGTCAGTTGTCAGTTCTCAGTTGTCAGCCAGCACCGAATCGATCCCTGCGGGCTCATCGGGTGCTGGCTGACAACTGAGAACTGACAACTCTCAAGGCATCCGCTTCTGCTGCATCCACCGCACCGCCTTCACCACGGCCGCGCGCGGCAGCAGCCGCTCCGCCGCGATCAGCAGCTTGTTTCCCATCCCCGGCACCACGACCGGCGTGCCGCGCTTCATCGCCGCCACGCCGACCTCGGCCACGTCCCGCGCCGTCAGCCGCTGCGCCACGCTGAACGACTGCTTCTCCTTCCGCCCCGCCGCCGCCGCGAACTCCGTCTTCGTCGGCCCCGGGCACAGGCACGTCACCGTCACGCCGCTCCCTGCCAGCTCGTTCGACAGCGCCTGCGACAGCGAGTTGACGTACGCCTTCGTCGCGTAGTACACGGCCATCAGCGGCCCCGGCTGGAAGCCCGCCACCGAGCCGACGTTCAGCACGCGGCCGGTCTTGCGCTCGACCATGCCCGGCAGGAAGCGGTGGGTGAGTTCGGTGAGCGCCGTGCAGTTCACCTGCACCATGCGGAGCTGCTTCGGCAGGTCGGACGCGGCGAAGAACCCGAAGTCGCCGAAGCCGGCGTTGTTGACGAGCACGTCGAGCGGCCGGCCGCCGGCGGCGACGGCGTCGAAGAGGAGTTGCGGCGCCGCGGGGTCGGCGAGGTCGGCGGGGACGACGGTGCAGGCGGCGGTCGGCGCGAGCTCGGCGGCGAGGGCGGCGAGCTCGTCGGCCCGGCGGGCGGACAGGACGAGGTCGTGGTCGGCGGCGAGGACGCGGGCGATCTCCTTGCCGATCCCGGCGCTCGCGCCGGTCACCAGGGCCAGGGGGCGGGTCATAAGGCCTCACGGCGCGGGGGCAAAGGCGAGCCGGGGGCGTGAGCCCCCGGATTCT
>DASPHQ010000814.1:0-2284 GCA_035629595.1 Urbifossiella sp.
GTCGTGTGGGCCATCCGGTGAGCCACGTCATCCACGCCGACTTCCGGCCGAAGGCCATGCTGACCATCGAAATCACGAACGAGGTGCTGTACCAGGACGACCGGATCATGCTGGTCCGGAGCCACCTCCTCGGCGTCACCACCCACTTCCTCGCCCACCGCGAGGGCCTGCGGATCGAAGTCATCCCGGTCCATGCCTGACCGCCTCCGCGTCTGGCTCCTCGCCCTCGACCGCTACGAGATGAAGCTCCGCGTGAGCGCCGGCCGCGCCCGCAACTCCGCCATCATCCACGCCGCCCAGGCGTACCAGTATTCCGGCTCCCTCCCGAACTACATCGCCGAAGGGCACCGCCGCAGATTGAAGAACGTCCTGACCGAGCACTACGGGAAGGTCATCCCGCACTTCGCCGCCCAGGCGCTCGCCGGCATCCGCAGCCACCGCGTCGGGCACGCCGCCGCCACGATGGTCGCCGAGGCCGCCCGGTCGTGGCAGACCAAATCGCCCTTCGAGATCGACTTCTTCCAGCTCCGCGAGGTCAAGAACCGCACCCAGGTGAAGGCCGTCGGGTTCGAGCACCGGATGCAGGAGTGGATCGGCCGGGAGGCGCTTCGCAAGGCGACCCTCATCGCCAGCACCGACCTGGACGACATCCGCGGCGCCATCGCCGAGGGTGTGACCGGGGGGCTGGGCACGGCGGAGATCGCCAGCAGCATCCGCAAGGTCAGCCAACTGACGCCTTTCCGGGCCGCGACTGTCGCCCGCACCGAGACGCACGCCGCAGCCACCTTCGGCAGCATCGAGACCGTTCGGGACGCCGAGCGCGACCTGGGCGTGGTGATGGACAAGGAGTGGCTCGCCACCCGGGACAGCCGTACCCGCCCCGAGCACCTCGCGGCCGACGGCCAGCGGGTCGAGCTGAACGAGAAGTTTACCGTCGGCGGGGAGGTCATGGACCGGCCCGGCGACCCGAGCGCCAGCCCGGCCAACCTGATTAACTGTCGCTGCTCCATTTCCTTCGAGGAATCAACCACTTAGCAGGCAAGGACGCCCATGAAACTGCAACACAAGACGTTCCTCATCCAGAACCTGGAGGTCAAGGAAGACGGCGACCAGCGCACCGTCGAGGGCTACGGCTCGACCTTCGGCAACGTGGACAGCTACGGCGACGCCGTCATGCCCGGGGCGTTCGTCAAGTCGCTCCTGACCCGCAAGCCCGCCATGCTCTGGCAGCACCGGTCCGACGAGCCCATCGGCATCTGGGACGAGGTCCGCGAGACGCCCCAGGGCCTCTACCTGAAAGGCCGCATTCTCCCGACCCAGTGCGGCAACGACGCCTACACCCTGGCCAAGGGCGGGGCGCTCACCGGCCTGTCCATCGGGTACAGCACGAAGAAGTCCGAGCACGACCCCAAGACCAACGTCCGCAAGCTCCTCGAAGTCGAGCTGTACGAGGTCTCCCTCGTCACCTTTCCGGCCAACGAGGCCGCCACCATCACCGGCGTGAAGTCCGCCGCGGCCGACATCGGCGCGGCCCTCGCCCTCCTCACCCAGGCGGGCAGCGCCTGCCAGGCGTGCGTGGACATCGGCGTGCCCATCAGCCCCGACATGGCCGCCGGCGTCCTGCAGATGATCGCCGACGCCGCCGCCCTGCTCGGCGAGCCCGAATCACCCGACCCGGAAGGGAAGGCCCGCCCGGCCACCCTCCGGCAGTTCGAGAAATTCCTGCGGGAGGCAGGACACTTCAGCCCGAAGGACGCGACCACCGTCGCCCTCCGCGGCTTCAAGGCGCTGGAGGACCGGGGGGAGCCCGGGGCCGACGCGCTGGACCACCTCACACGTCTGTTCAACCAATTCACAGCATAGGCACGTTATGACCGTAGACACGGAACTGACCAAGTCCGTTGAGACCGCGCTCGCCGCGTTCAACGAATACAAGACCCTCGTCGAGGGCATCAAGATCAAGACCAACTCCATCGCCGAAAAGGTCGACGCCCTCGACCTCGCCAAGCTCGACAAGCTCGGCAAGGACATGGGCGACGCCATCGAGCTGAGCCAGAAGGCCGAGGCCAAGGCGAAGGCCGCCGAGGAGAAGCAGAAGGAGTTCGAGGCGACCTACAAGGCGCTCGAAGCCGAGCTGTCCGGCCTCAAGACCGCGTTCAACCGCGCCCCGGCCGACGACGGCAAGGCCGCCGGCGAGAAGACCCGCGAGGCGGAGAAGAAGCTCTTCAACGCGTTCGCCCGCAAGAACACCTCCCGCCAGGAGGCGTTCCACGAGTACCTGCGC
>DASPHQ010000815.1:0-2141 GCA_035629595.1 Urbifossiella sp.
GCGTGGGACGACGCGGCGGCGGACGCCGAGCGGGCGGTGTCGCTGGTGACGGAGTCGGGGCACGACTGGCTGCGGCCGTTGGCGCGGTGTGCGGCGGCAGCGGTTCCCGCGGCGCGCGGGGAGTGGGCGGTCGCGGAGGAGCATGTCGCGGCGGCGGTCGCAGGTTCGGGCGATTACGCGCTGATGGTGGCGTCGGCGGGGACGGCGCGGGCGTTGGTCCCGGCGGCTCGCGGTGATCACGCCGGCGTGTTGCGGGCGTTGGGCCCGGTGGCGGAGTTGGTCGAGCGGGCGGGAGTGGACGAGTCGGGGTTCTGGCCCTGGCAGGACGTGTTCGCGGATGCGCTGGTCAGCGCGGGGCGACTGGGGGAGGCGGAGGTGTTCCTGGCGCCGCACGAGGAGGTCGCGGCGGTGCGCGGGCGGTGGTCGACGGTGGCGCGGTTGGCACGGGTCCGGGGCCGGTGGTAAGCGGCGCGGGGGCGGTTGCCGGAGGCAGAGGCGGCGTTCGGTCGGGCAGCCGAGTCGTTGGAGGGAGTGGTGGCGCCGTTCGACAGGGCGCTGCTGGACCTGGCGCACGGGCAGGTGCTGCGGCGGGCGGGGCAGCGCCGGGCGGCGGCGAAGCGGTTGTCGGCGGCGCGCGAGCGGTTCGCGACATTGCGGGCGCGACCGTACGTGGAGCGGTGCGAGCAGGAGTCGGCGGCGTGCGGGTTGGCGCCGGCGAAGCGGACCGGGGTGGATCCGTCGCGGTTGACCGCCCAGGAGTCGGCGGTGGCGCGGTTGGTGGCGGTGGGGATGAGCAATCGTCACGTGGCGTCGGAATTGTTCATCAGCATCAAGACGGTGCAGTTCCACCTGACGCACGTCTACGCCAAGTTGGGTGTGAGCTCGCGGGCGGAGCTGGCCTCCCGTTTCCGCGTCCCGGCACCCCCCGAGGTACCCGGGCAGTGACGGTGCCGTCGCGGTGCCCGGGCCAGCACTAGGCGTTCTCACAGCGCGAACGTCCACGGTTCGTCGCCACGCTGATGGCACGACAGCGGACCGGCCTGCGGGGGCAGGACCGGATCGACGGGTCCGGCCGCAGCCGGCGGGCGACGGTCCCGCAACGGCCCGCAGGGCCGGACCGCGGGTCGACGGACTGACAACAGCCTCGCCGCGGTGCCACCACGGGTCCGCATCCGGCCACGGGAGGACGACGATATGACGTTCAGCTGCTCCATTGACGAGCTCAGGGCGAAGGTCGACGACGCGCTCGACATCGATCCGGCGCGGGGGGTCTACCGGGGCCGCCGCGACGCCTACACCGACCCCGACATCTTCGAGCTCGAGATGCGGTACATCTTCGAGGGCAACTGGATCTACCTGGCCCACGAGAGCCAGTTACCGAACAACGGCGACTACCTGACGGTGAACATGGGCCGCCAGCCGGTCGTGCTCACCCGCGACCGCAACGGCCAGCTGAACGCGCTGATCAACGCGTGCAGCCACAAGGGCGCCATGCTCTGCCGGCGCAAGAAGGACAACCGCACCACCTTCACGTGCCCCTTCCACGGCTGGACGTTCAACAACGCGGGCAAGCTGCTCAAGGTCAAGGACCCGCGCGGAGCGGGCTACCCGGAGACCTTCAAGACCGACGGCTCGCACGACCTGACCAGGGTCGCGCGGTTCGAGTCCTACCGGGGCTTCCTGTTCGGCAGCCTCAACCCGGACGTGCCGGAGCTCAAGGACCACCTCGGCGGCGCCGCGAAGATCATCGACATGATCGCCGACCAGTCCCCGGAGGGCGTGGAGGTGCTGCGCGGCTCCTCCACCTACACCTACGACGGCAACTGGAAGGTCCAGGCCGAGAACGGCGCTGACGGCTACCACGTCAGCGCGGTGCACTGGAACTACGCCGCGACCACCGCCCGGCGCAGCTCGGGCGAGTCGGCCACCGAGACCAAGGCGATGGACGCCGGCCAGTGGGGCAAGCTCCGCGGCGGCTACTACGCCTGGGAGAAGGGCCACATCCTGCTCTGGAACGAGTGGGGCAACCCGGAGGATCGCCCGCTGTGGGGCCGGCGCGACGATTTCGCGCAGCAGTACGGCCAGGCCTACGCGGACTGGATGCTCCGGTACTCCCGCAATCTCTGCGTCTACCCGAACGT
>DASPHQ010000816.1:0-2951 GCA_035629595.1 Urbifossiella sp.
TACTAACTGTTTCGACCGGCGCGACCGTCCGACTCGACAGAAAACCCCAAACCCCGACAGTTGCGCAAATTGACACCACCGCTCGCGGCGTCCGGTCCATGTCAACGAGCCGCGACCGAAAGGGAGCGGCTGCTGAACCACTCGTCCGCGATGGCGGAACCCGGGTTAGCAGCCGCTCCCTTTCGGTCGCGGCTCGTGAGGCGGCTGGATGACCCGGCGCGTTACTGGAACTCGGCGATGAAGCTGGCCGCGGCCTCGGCCATCAGGTCGCGGGTGAGGTGGACCGGCTGCCGCCGGTAGCGGCAGATCGACTGCACGATCTCCAGCAGGTCGCGGCAGTCGCTCGCCCGGGTGACGCGGCCGCGGTTGTAGTAGCGCTCGTACAGGTAGTCCACGGCCTCGGCCGAGTAGTTCAGCCCAAGCCGCTTGCAGTTCCCCGCGAAGATCCGCTCGTACACGTCCCGCGGCGGCGCCAGCACCCCCACCTTGTGCCGGATGCGGCGCAGGAAGGCGTCGTCCACCAGGTCCTTCGGGTCGAGGTTCGTGCTGAAGATGATCAGCTGCTCGAACGGCACCTGGAACTTCTTCCCGCTCGCCACCGTGAGGAAGTCGTGGCGGTCCTCGAGCGGCAGGATCCAGCGGTTCAGGAGCTCCTTCGGGCTGCACCGCTGGCGGCCGAAGTCGTCGATCAGGAACACGCCGCCGTTCGCCTTGAAGTGGATCGGCGCCTGGTAGAACTTCGACTCGGCGTTGTACCGCAGGTCGAGCATGTCCAGCCCGAGCTCGCCGCCGGTCACGATCACCGGCCGGCGGATGCGCACCCACCGCTGGTCCATCGACCCGCTCGACAGCAGCTTGCGGATCGTCGCGTCGGCCTCGTCGCCGGTCTCGGCCGGGGCGTCGTCCACGACGTGCAACGACGGGTCGTACACGGTGACGATGTTGCCGTCGGCCACGAACGCATACGGCACGAAGATGCTGCCGCCGGTGGTGTTCATGAAGTCGCCGATGGCGCGGGCCATCGCCGTCTTGCCGTTGCCGGGCGGGCCGTAGATGAACACGCTGCGGCCGGACACGATTGCCGGGCCGAGGTTGTTGAACATCTCCTCCTTCAGCACCAGGTGGCTGAACGGCGCCCGCAGCGCCTCCGGGTAGCACTGCAACCCGGTCACGGCCTGGCGGTAGCACTGCTCGACGTAGTCCTCGAGCGGCACCGGCGCCGGGCCGACGTAGGCGCACTGCTCCATCGCCTCCTGGGCGCGGCGGCGGCCGAGGTCCAGCAGGCTGAACCGGTAGCTGACCTCGCCGACGAGGTCGCCGCCGTCCACCTGGATGAGCTTTTCGTCCTTGAGGTACTTCAGCGGCTCCTTGACGACCTTGAACGGCAGGCACAGGAGCTGCGCCATGTCGCGGCCGACCATCGCCCCGCGGCTGTACAGCGCCTTCAGCAGCAGGTCGCAGACGAAGGCGTGGGACAGCCCCGCCTCGCGCATCGAGTCCGGGGCGACGGGCGCCTCGGGGGCGGGGTTCCCTTCCCAGTCCACCACGGCGTGTCGGCTCATGGACATGTCTTCTCCAGGGGCGAAGGGCAAGGGGCATGGGGCAAGTCGAGCCGGGTCAAGAGCCGCCACTTGCCCCTTGCCCCTTGCCCCTTGCCGCTCTTACTTGAGCCACTTCCCGCGGGTGATGATGAACAGTGACACCGCCCCGACGCCGAGGGCGGCCATGATGATGCCGTTCTGCTTCTTGAAGAAGTCCGCCCAGTGGTCGACGAAGTTCGACGCGTAGCCGCCGAACAGCGGCGTCACCGGGGCGGCGGCGGCGGGGCCGGCGGACGCGGCGAGCGCCACGGCCACGAGGAGTGCACGGGTCATCGGGGTGCGTCCGGGGTGCGGGCGATTCAACTGTAGGTCACAAACTCGGGGAATGATGAATGCTGAATGATGAATGCTGAATGGAAGGCACGGGCCGACCAGCGCCCGTGCCTTCCATTCAGCATTCATCATTCAGCATTCATCATTCCACTCAGTTGGTCGGCCCGCCGGTGCCGGGGCCGGTGCCGCCGCCGCCCGGCCCGCTCGGGCCGCCCTGGTTGCCGCCGCTCGTCGGGCCGCTCGTCGTCGCCGCCGCGCCGCCGCTGCCGGTCGACGTCACGCCCGCCCCGCCGCTCTGCAACCCGCCGACGTACCCGGTCGCCTGGCCGCGGTACGCGCGCGCCGAGAACTCGGCCGGCATCCCCGGCACCGGGGCGTCGATCACGTGGACCTCGTACGTCACCGGCTGCAGCGCCGGCTGCGCCGCCATGTACTTGCGGATCGTCTCGGCGCGCTTGGCCGTCAGGTCGTCGCGGCGGGCGGCCACGGTTTCGAGGCCGCCGGCGCCGTACGCGGGGATGTCGCGGGCCACCTGGAGGTACACCTTGCCGTCCGGGTGCGGCCGCTTCTGGGCGATCGCGTCCAGCTTCGCCTGGCCGGCCGGGTTGAGGGTGTCCGAGCTGGTGTCGAAGTGCCAGTTCCAGACCGTCTGCTCGAGCACGTGGCCGTTGTTCACCTGGGCGGCGAACGGGACCAGCACGCTGGCCCGGGCCTGGGCGTTGTACCGCTCCGGGTAGCACGGGTCGACCGCGTTGTAGTACCGGGTCCAGCCCTCCGGCTGGCCGCCCTTGCCGGCGCCGCCGCCGGTCCCGTGACACCCGGCGGCACCGAGGCCGCCGAGCAGGATCGCAACCGCCGCCCGCCGCGTCGTTCGGGTCATCACGTCTCCTCCTTGAGTGGGGTGGGTTCCACTTCCTGTGGTCCACCGTCGCTGTCCGGGGCGGGGTGAAGGGGTGAAGGGGTGAAGGGGTGAAGGGGTGAGAAAACCCCGCTCCCCGGCTCGTCACCCCTTCACCCCTTCACCCCTTCACCCCCTAATCCTGACTCAGCCGTTCTTCAACAGGTTCCGCGAAATCT
>DASPHQ010000817.1:0-3334 GCA_035629595.1 Urbifossiella sp.
TACCTCGCGGCCGGCGTCCACAGCACGCAGATCACGCAGAACGAGGTGGCGAAGCACCGCTACGACGAACTCGACGACATCGTCGCCAACGTCGGCACTACGTTCCTGGGGCTGACGGTGGGGTGCGCCCGCTGCCACGACCACAAGTACGACCCGGTGCCGGCGCGGGATTACTACCGCATGGTGAGCGCGTTCACGACCGCGGTGCGGACCGAGATGGAGTTCGACCTCGACTCCGAGAAGTCCCGCCGCGACAAGGCCGCGTTCGACGCCGCTCACGCCCCGCTCGACGCGGCCCTCAAGAAGTACGAGGCGGAGGAGCTTCCGGTCAAACTCGCCGCCTGGGAGAAGGCCCGCGGTGACACCCCGCCGTCACTCCCGTGGGTGCTGCCGGAAGTGACTGGCGTCACGTCGTCCGGCGGGGCGACGCTCGCCAAGCAGCCGGACGGCAGCGTCCTCGTCACCGGCAAGAACCCGACGACGGAGAACCTGCGTTTCACGCTCGTCACCACCGAGACGGAGTTGAAGGCGCTGCGCGTCGAGGCGCTGACGCACCCGGGGCTCGTCCGCAGCGGGCCGGGTCGCGCCACGAACGGCAACTTCGCGCTGTCGAACGTGCAGGTGCAGGCCGCGCCGAAGGACAAGCCCGGCGAAGCGCAGAAGGTGAAGCTGACGGCCGCTCGCGCCACCTTCGAGCAGAAGGGGCTCGGCGTCGCGGGGGCCATCGACGACAACGCCGCGACCGCGTGGGCGATCGACCCGCAGTTCGGCAAGGATCACGCCGCCGCGTTCGCGTTCGAGCGGCCGGTCGGCTTCCCGGGCGGCACGGTCTTCACCGTCACGCTCGGGTTCCACAACAACACCGGCCACGGCATGGGCCGCCCGCGCCTGGCCCTCGGCACCGGCGCCGGTGCCGACCTGACCGCCCCCGCCGCGACGGAACTGGTCCGCGCCGCGCTCGCCGCGAAGGAACGCACGCCGGCGCAGGCGGCGGCGCTGCGGGCGTGGTTCGCCCCGCAGGACGCCGGCTGGCGCGAGCGGAGCAAGGCCGCGGCCGACCACCTGGCGAAGGCGCCGAAGCCGAACCTGACGAAGGCACTCGTGACGAGCGAGGGGGTGACGCCGATCCGCCTCCACTCGCAGGGCGAGGACTTCCTGAAGGAGACGCACTTCCTCCGTCGGGGCGACGCGGCCCAAAAGGACGGCGTGGCCGACGTGTCGTTCCTGCAGGTGCTGATGCCCGCGGCCGACGCCGAGAAGAAGTGGGTGACGCCGCCGCCGGCCGGGAGCCGCACCACGCACAAGCGCGCCGCCTTCGCCCGCTGGCTCACCGACGCCGACGCCGGGGCCGGCACGCTGGTGGCGCGCGTGATCGTGAACCGCCTGTGGGCGCGCCACCTCGGCCGCGGCATCGTGCCGACGGTGTCCGACTTCGGCGTCCGCGGCGAGCCGGCGTCGCACCCGGAGCTGCTGGACTACCTCGCGGCCGAGCTGATCCGCGGCGGCTGGAAGCTGAAGCCGATTCACCGGCAGATCGTGTTGAGCCGCACCTACCAGCAGAGCGCCGCCCGCGACGCGGCGAAGGGCAAGGCCGACCCGGACAACCGTCTTTTCGGCCGGCATCCGGTTCGGCGGCTGGAAGCGGAGGTGATCCGTGATAGTATCTTGAGCGTCGGCGGCATCCTCGACTCGACGCCGTTCGGGCCCGGCAGCCTGAGCGACGGGATGACGCGGCGCAGCATTTACTTCACCATGAAGCGCAGTCGGCTGATCCCGGCGCTGACGGTGTTCGACGCCCCCGACGGCACGGCCGGGGTGGGCGAGCGTCCGAGCACGACCGTGGCGCCGCAGGCGCTGCACCTGATGAACAACCCGCAGGTGCGGGCCGCGGCGAAGGGGCTGGCGAAGCGGTCGCTGGCGGCGGGCGACGACGCGGCGGTGGTGCGGCGCGCCTACCGGCTGGCGCTGGGCCGCGCCCCGAGCGCGGGCGAGCTGGCCGACGCGGCGGCGTTCCTGCGCGGCACGACCGGCCCGGCGCGGGAGTCGGCGGCGGCGGACTTCTGCCAGGTGCTGTTCTGCCTGAACGAGTTCCTGTACGCGGAGTGAGCGGCCGAATAGCCCGGCGAGCCGGGGGCGTCAGCCCCTGGATTCTTGAGCCCGGAGGGCGTCGGCGAGTAGCCCGGGGTGGAACCCCGGGCGGCGTCGGGGTGGCGCGAGATGCGTCGCCCCTCGAATCACGTCATCGCCCGCCCGGGGTTCCACCCCGGGCTACTCGCCGACGCCCTCCGGGCTGAAGCCCCAAGCCCCGAGAAACCGGGGGCTGACGCCCCCGGCTCGCCGGGTGCTTAAGGCCGTCAACGAGTTCGAGAAGGAGAAGCAAGTGCCATTCATCACCCAGACCGAGCAGCTGTGGATGAACGACGGGATCGCCGTGGGGCGGCAGAGGGGGCTGCGGGACGGCGTCCGCACGGTGCTCCGCGTCCGGTTCGGCGCGCCCGGCCTCGCGCTCATGCCGCGGGTCGAGAAGGTGACCGACCCCGCCGCGCTCGAATCCCTCCTGGACGCGATCGCGGACGCCCCCGACCTCGCCGCGCTGGACGCCCTCCTTCCCCCCGCCTGAGCCCCGCGTCCCGCCCCCGCCGCTTCGGGTGGCGCGAGTCCCGTCGGACGCGATCCGCGCCCCTGCGGGGCGGCATTTCGCCGCTTGCCCGCGGGCGGTCGGCGCGGGATAACGAGCGTGCCCGTTCCGCCCTCTCCACTCATCCCAGCGAGAACCTCCGATGCGCGTGACCGGTGCGTACCTGTTCGGCCTGGCGCTGACCGTGCTCGGCCTGTGCCCGCCCGCCGCCCCCGGCCAGAACGGCGACGGCAAGGCGGCCAACCCGTTCGAGGGGACGTGGGAGGTCGTCAAGCTCCAACACGCCGGGGACGACGTGACCCCGTTCCTCAAGGACTCCAGCCCGACGATGACGTTCAAGGGGAACGGGTACGTGTTCAAGGTCGGGCCGACGACCGAGAAGGGGACGTTCACGTTCGACGCCAAGGCCAAGCCGGCGACGATCGACCTGAAGATCACCGAGGGGAGCGGCAAGGGGAAGACGCAGCTGGGAATCTACGAGGCGGACGGCGACACCCTGCGGCTGTGCATGGCGGACGAGGGCGCGAAGGACCGGCCGACGAAGTTCGCGTCGGCCAAGGACGCGCCGGAGTTCCTGCTGGCCACGCTGAAGCGGAAGAAGGCGGAGAAGTGATGTCGGCCCGGCCGATCGCCGGCTCGGAGCTTGGTTCGGCTCCCTCTCCCCCGCGGCGGCCGCCGCGGGGGAGAGGGAGCCGA
>DASPHQ010000818.1:0-6515 GCA_035629595.1 Urbifossiella sp.
TCGAACTGACCATCGAATCCTGGGCAGAGGGGTTGAGCGGCAAGCTCGTCTTCGTTCCCTGGAAACATATCGACCCGGACGGCAAGAACGCGGCCAACCGGCTAGGGGACTTTCAAGATCACCTGGAGAGAGTGCCGAAGCCCCCGAAACCGGCCGGTCCCGGCCAGGGGCTCCCGCCCGCGGACGTGGATCAGCTCGTCAGGATCATGTCCGCGGCGGCTCAGAACTATCCGGGTAGAGCACCAAGTTACTTCTCGAACCTGCTGCTCAAGGCTCGCCTGCCCGAGCAGTTCCGGCCGGAAGTGGCCGGCGTCGGCCAGGGAGCACCGGACGCCGATGCGCGGTTCCTCATCGCTTGGGCGCAGGGGAAGGGAACTGCTCCTGGAACGGACCCACCCCGTTACACGCTCGTGCTCATCCTCGAAGCTCTCAGCGCGTCGCTGGGCACGGAGGATCGGAGCTTCATCGTCGAAGCGATCCGCCGGATCGGCTAGACTCCTGCAAGCCAACGACGGAGGTTGTCAATGACCCCTGGGGACGAAGACCGGATCGTGGGCGTGATCACCCGCGGGGTGATGGGCTCCCCCCAGACCCCGGTCGCCTACTTCCGGGATCTTCTCGCGCGGACACGGCTCCCGAATGGCTGGCGCCCGACCCTGGCCCACATCGGGGCGGGGGCACCGGACGCGGATGCCCGACTGCTGGTCACCTGGGCGCTGAACCAGGGCGGCAACCCGGCCGACCCCGAGGCGCAGACCCTGGGCAGCATCCTCTACGCGCTGCTAGGTCGAGTCGGGGTCGAGGACGCGCGGCTGGTCGTCGTCCTCCTGACCCGCTACCGGCTCTTCAACGGGGCACAACTGTCGGCGATCAAGGCGCGCTATCAGGTTCCCGAAGCCGCCGGCGCGACCGACCCGCCGGCCGACTTTGGTCCGCCGATCACCTGGGGAGGGCCCGCCCCCGGTTCGGTGGAACTCGAGGGCTTTTTCCAGCCCGTCCCGGACCTCCTCGACGTCGGCTTCTTGAAGCGGGCACTGGGGCGGACCAACTCGGTCTGCCGGGTCGAGATCCCCGGGGGGGCGGGGAAGGGAACGGGCGTCCTGATCACGCCTCGCCTGGTACTGACCAACTACCACGTCCTGGCGGAGGACGGAGGGGAGGGGCCGCTGGGCAAACCCGCCGGGGTTGTTCTCCGCTTCGGCTGCTTCTCGTTGGCCGACGGCGGGGAGGCGACGGGCGAGGTCTTCCGACTCGACCCGAACCAGCCGATCCTCGCCCAGAGTCAGCCCGGCGCTCTGGACTATGTGCTGCTGAGGGTGGAGGCCCGCATCACGGAGGTGGAGGGGATCCGCCCGGCCCAAACGAGTACGGCGATTCCCGGGCCGCGGACGGGGCTGCACATCCTCCAGCACCCGTTGGGGGCGTCGATGAAGGTCTCGATGACCCACGACGGCGTCACCTGGGTGTCAGAACCCGCGGGCAAGCTCCAGTACGTGACTCAGACGAAGGGGGGCTCGAGTGGCTCGCCCTGCTTCGACGACAACTGGAACATGGTGGCGCTGCACCACGCCCAGCGCGGGACCACGTTCGGGAGCATCCGCGAAGGCATCCTCTTTCGCTCGATCCAGGCCGAGATCCAGGGACACCTGGTGTAAGTGGCTCGTACTCGGCGGTTCGGTTCCGACGCCCTCCGCGGCACGGTCATTCGGACGAGGTATGATATGAACGAGCCCTGCAAGAGCGACAGCGGCCCGGACACCTATCTCGACCGACTCGTCAAATACGTACCGGTCGAAGTCCTGCTGGCGTGGGTCTTCGTGAACGCGGTCATCAAGGACTCCTCCGACGTCATCAACAAGTTTGAAGTCGAGTGGTATGTCTTCGGGGCCTTCGCGATCCTCACCCCGGTCTGGATATGGGTTGTAACCGGCAAAGCCCCTTACCCGGGCCGTCAGCTGCACATGGGGATCGCGACGATCAGCTTCGTCCTCTGGGTCGCCGCCGTCGGCGGACCTTTCATTTATCTGAAGCCGTCCTTGCCTCACTACTCTCTCTACGCGGCCCTCGCCCTGCTGGTGTTCTCGCTCGCCGCCCCACTTCTCCGGCCACCCGAGCTGCCGTGGCTGGAAGAGGCACCGTCTCGCCGTTCGTGACAACCCCGAGTCGCGGCGTCGGTCAAATCATTGCTCGTTGTCCGGACATACGATGGTTACCGACTCAGATCATACCGCCACGCAGCCGTGAGACACCTCGCAGAGAAGAAGGGCGCCGCCGCCCGGTTCCGCAAGGCCGCCCCCGGTCGGTTCGCGGCCGCAGGCGCAGCGGGCACTCTCCCGCCGGCGACGGCCGGCCGGAATACCGCGGGGCGGAAGCGCCCGGCGGCTGAGACGCCTGCCACGGCGGGGTGACTCGCCGGCCGGAGCGTGCCCCAAGCCGACCGCCGCGGGAGCGCATCTGTCAAGTACACGATAGGGCGCGGTCGGAATGTCCCGGCCGCGCCCCCCGAGCTGGATGTGCGAACGGTGCCCACGCGCAGCCGACTAACCCGGCAGCAGGTCGTCATGCAGAACGATCGAGTCGAGCGTCAGGTCGGCGAAGTACACGTCGGTGTCCTGCTTCCCGGTCATGTCGTCCGCGTCGGTGTCGTTCTGAACGGTCCCCCCCGGCCCGGTCGTCAGAAAGTAGGTCCCGTTCGCCCGCGTGGGGCTGCCCGACCCGTCGGTCAGGTTGGCGAGCCGGACCGACGCCGTCCGCGTCGTGTCGGACCACTCGGCCAGGATCGCCGCCAGGGCGACCACGTCCCCGTCGAACGCGGTCGTCCCGCCGATCAGGATGTCCTCGCCCCCGCCGCCGGCCAGGGAGTCCGCTCCGGCCCCGCCGACGAGGATGCTCCGGCCCGCCCCGGCGCGGATCGTGTCGTCCCCGGCCCCGCCGTCGACCACCAGCGGGAGGGCGATGTTGCCCGCCGCCGTGAACGAGTCGTCCCCCTCGCCGAGGAAGACCATCACGGCGCCGACCCCGTCCGCCGCGACCTCCCGCCACGGGGGAGTTCCCTCGACGAAGCCCGCGTGGACCTTGAGCGTCCCGTCGGCGGCGTTCAGGGTGAGGTGGTCGGCCCCGGCGGTGCCGACGACCTGTAGCACGCCGCCGTGCACGCCGACCCCGGTCACGTACGCCCGCGTCGAAGCGGCCGCCATCCCGGTGTCGTCGTCCGTCACCCGGACGGTGATCGTGTAGACCCCGCCGACGGCGAAACTGTGGCTCGCGGCCAGGGAGCCGCCCCCCGCGGCCTGGGCAACGCTCACCACCTCGGTGGTGCCGTCGCCCCAGTCGACGACCGCCTCGTGCGTGTCGATCGTGCCGGCGTCGGTGAAGGCGGCGGTCAGGGTCACCGCGTCCCCCTCGGCCGCGGCGCCGACCGCCAGCGCGGTGTTGCCCACCGTCGCGACGACCGGGGCGGCGTTGTTCACCGTCAGCGCCGCCGTCGTGCTCCCGGTCGCGACGCCGTCCGAGGCGACGGCCGTGATCGTGTACGGGTCGGAGGGCGTGCCCGTCGGGTCGTCGTCGAGGTAGCGGTGTGCCGCCGTGAACGACCGGGTGACCGGGTCCACCGCCACCGCCTCGGACGAGCCGTCGCCCCAGTCGATCGAGACGGTGTGCGTGTCGAGCGGGCCGGGGTCCGTGACCGTGCCGGTGACCGTGACGACGCCGCCCTCGCCGATCGCCACCTGGCTCAACTCGACGGCGACGGTCGGCGCGGCGTTGAGCACGGTGACGGCCGCCGTCGCGGTCGCCGAGAGCACGCCGTCGGGGTCGGCGTCGGTCACCCGGAGGCCGATGGTGTACGTCCCGTCGTCGGCGATCCCGGACGCGACGAGCTGCGCCCAGGTGAGCGTCGGGGCGACGCCGGTCGCGTCGTCGTACTGCCCGTCGCCGTCCAGGTCCCAGGCGTAGGCCAGCGCCCCGCCCTCGACGTCCGTCGACGCGGACGCGTCGAGCGTCAGCGCCTCGCCCTCGGTCACGGTGTAGGGGCCGCCCGCGTGGGCGACCGGCGCCCGGTTCGGCCCCTTGTTGCCGAAGTCCGCCCCGGTGAGCGCTTCGCCCCGGCCGAGCGTCACCCGCCGGGTGAACGGCTCGGACCGGACGAACTCCAGGGTCTCGACGAAGGCCTGTTCCGTGAGGTTCAGCGTCCCCGTCCGCAGCCCGGTGTCGGGGTCGAAGTAGGCGAGGGTGGTGCCGGCGCCGCCGCTGAGCCCGACCACGGCGTACTGGCCGTCGAACGCCAGCCCCCACCCGAAGTTGCCCGCCGGCAGCACCGACAGCAGCGACCCCGCGCCCGTCACGGGGTCGAAGGCGTACAGCTGAAGATCGGCGTTGTCGAACACCAGCACCCGGCCGTGGACCCAGTCGAACGCCATCCCGCTCCCGCCGGTCAGCCCGGTGACGCCGGGCCCGACGACGGTCGCGGCCCCGGTCGCCCGGTCGATCTTCAGGAGCGAGGTCACCCCCGGGGCGGTCTGGCCGACGCCGTAGATCGTGTCGGTCGCCGCGTCGTAGGTCATCCCCCACACGACGTCGAACCCGGTACGGCCGACCAGCGTGACCTGCCCGGTCGTCCGGTCGATGCGGTAGAGGCCGTCGCTCCCCGGGTCGAACCCGTTGAGCCCGTACAGCGTCCCGTCGTTGGTCACGACCAGGCCGTGCATCCGCTCCGCCATCAGCCCGCCGATCCGCGTCACCCGCCCGGTCGAGGGGTCGATCTCGGTGAGCTGGGTCAGGCCCGTGCCGCCGAAGTACGACGCGCCGAAGAGCACCCCCGGCCCCGGGTTCGCGATCCCGGGCCCCGGGAGCGTCTGCCGGTAGCCGGGCGGCACGGTCTCCCGGACGACGTAGTCGCCCGGCTGTAGTCCGACGAACGCGTAGACCCCGCCCGCGTCGGTGACCGCGACCGGCTCCGTCTCGCCGTACCGCAGGTTGTCGAGGCGGCCGGCGGTGCCGGACGAGGCGAAGGCGAGGACGAACTTGATGTCCCCCTGGGCTCGCTGGATCGTCATCGTCTGGGCCTGTCCGGCGGCGAGCGTCGAGGTCACGAACGTAGCGACGAGTTGGCCCTGGAGGTTGTACGCCTCGAGGCGGCCGATGTGGGCGGCCCCGCCGGCCGCGAAGTCGATGCTCACCCGCCCGACCGGCTGGGCGAACTCGGCCCGGAGCTTCCCGCCCGTCGTCCACGTCGGGACCGCGTCCCGGAAGAACACCCGCGACCCGGTGGTGGGAAAGCCGTCGGTGTTGGACCGGACGCGGAGGGCGGGGTTCGGGGCGGTCCCGCTGGTGACGACGTTCAGGGTCACCCCCGGAACCGCGGTCGTCAGGTCCTGCCCGGCCGCGAACGCGTCCGGCTCGGCCACGCCGGCCACGTCGCGGACCCCGTTGCGGTTCAGATCGAGGTAGAGCGCCACCCCGCCCAGCCCCGGCTCGTTCGGGTCGCGCACCCCGTCCGCGTCGTAGTCCTCGAACTTCGTACCGCGGATCGAGCCGAGGACCGACTGGTTGCCGAAGTCGACCCCGGCGACGGTCTCGTCCGGCCCGACGGCGACCCGCCGGGTGAGCGGCTCGGCGGCGACGAACTCGAGCGCCTCCACGAACGCCGACTCGGAGAGCGTCAGCGTCCCCGTCCGCAGCCCGGTGTCGGGGTCGAAGTATGCGAGGGTGGTGCCGGCGCCGCCGCTGAGCCCGACCACGGCGTACCGGCCGTCGTACGCCAGCCCCCAGCCGAAGTTCCCCGCCGGCAGCACCGACAGCAGCGCCCCCGCCCCGGTCATCACGTCGAACGAGTAGAGTTGCAGGTCGGCGTTGTCGAACGCGAGGACCCGCGAGCCGGCCGCGTCGAAGGCCAGTCCGCTCGTCCCGGTCAGCCCCGCCACGCCCGGCCCGACCGCGACCGCCGACCCGGTCGCGCGGTTGAGGACGACCAGCGAGAGGATGTTCTGCGCCGGGTTCGTCACGCCCAGGCCGTAGATGGTGTCCGTGGCGGGATCGTACGTCAGCCCCCAGGCCAGCGCCATCCCGGCGGCCCCGATCCGGGTCGTCAGCCCGGTCGTGCGGTTCACGCCGTACAGGCTGTTGTCGAAGCCGCTGACGCCGTAGAGCGAGCCGTCGTTGGTCAGCACGAGGCCGTGCATCCGCGTCGCCATCGGGGTGCCGATGCGGGTCACCTTCCCGGTGCCCGCGTCGACCTCCGCGAGCTGCGTCTGCCCGGTGTTGCCGGAGTACGCCGCCCCGAAGAACACGCCCGGGTGGCCGTCGACGGGCGCGCCCGGGCCGGGGTCGGTCTGGTGCTGTCCGGCGGGGATGACCTCGCGGATCACGTAGTCGCCCGGGGCCAGGCCGCCGATCATGTAGTCGCCGCTCGGGGCGGTGACGGCCCAGGGCTCGTAGAACCCGAAGTCGAGCTTGTCGAGGCGGCCGGCGGTGCCGGAGGAGGCGAAGGCGAGGACGAACTTGATGTCCCCCTGGGC
>DASPHQ010000819.1:0-3634 GCA_035629595.1 Urbifossiella sp.
GACAGCTTCCGTGTGACGTGGAACGTCAACGACACGACCGAGATGGCGGCGGTCGCCGTGATGGCCCTTCTGGTGAGCCACCTCGAAGGGGGCGTCGTTGAGCGGGTACTTCAGATCGGGAGCGGCGGGGATTATTATGTACTGACGGCATCGGGTAAAGACCGCGACCAGGTCGAGGTCAGTGGGGTGCGGGAGGACGCCGACGGGGCGGAGACGAGGCGGCGGACGCGAAAGAAGGCCGACCAGGTTCTGTCGCAGGTCCGCCGGGGCTTCGTGTCGGTGACCGCGTTCTCCCACCCGCCGGGGGCCGAGTCCCGGAGTTGTCTGCACTACGTCCGGAGGCGGGGGCGATGACGCTCGAATCGACCGAGCGGCCCGAACCGGCGGACGCGGCCACGCTGGCGGCCGCGGAGGGGCAGGCTGCGCTCGGCCGGGGCGACACGGCCGCGGCTGCGGCCCGGTTCGTCGAGGCGGGCGAGATCCTCCTGCGCGAGGCGGCCGGGCAGCCGGACCACGGCGACAAGACCCTCCTCCGGTTCCTGGCGGCTAGCCAGTTTTACAAGGGCGGGGCCTACGGGCGGGCGCTAGAACTCGCGCGGCGGGTCGAGGCCCGCATCCTCCCCTCCGGCTCGCGCGGGCTCCTGCCGAGGTTTCTGAAAGACGCCGGCGAGCGGGCCGCCCCCGATTATCGGGAGCGGATGCGACAGGCGCTCTTCGCCCTCTACCGGGGTGGTCAGTACCGCCGCGTCATGGACCTGTTGAAGGACCACCCCTACGTCTACGACCCGGGGCCGCTGGCGTTTCTGCGTGCGGTGTTGTGCGAGGAACTCGGGCTATGGCGGGCTGCGGCCAGCTTTTACGCCAAGGCCCTCCCGACGGCCAAGGACGGGAGCGACTTCGTGCTCCTAGCCGTCGGGAGGGCGCTGGTGTTGCCGGCTCAGGGGCGGACGGACGAGGCCTGGGAGTACGTCTCCCGGCTTCGCGAGCTGATGCCGGGGGCCGTAACGAATCTGACTGCCTCCTATGTCCTTTACTGCCGCGCGAACGCGCAGGCGGTCGGCGACCGGCTGGCGTTACACCGGGAACAACTCGCCTCGTTCGATGCGGGCTTGTCCGACTTCGAGGCGCTCCCGCCCGGGGGCCGAAATCACCCCGAACTGCGGGCCATCGTGAGCGTCGCGGTCGACGCGGCGCTGATGGCGTCCATGCGGCTGGGTGAGAAGGGGAGGGCGAGGGGCTACGCGGAGCGGGTCATGCGGTTGGACCCCGACTCGCCCGGGCCGCTCACCGTGCGGGGCATGCTCGACTACCCGTCCGCCGCCGCCGTTGCGGATTTCGAGCGGGCAGCAGCGCTTGCGAACCCGGGCTATGCCCCGTTCCTCTACCTCGCCCACCACGCCTTCTCGGAGGACCGGTTCGGTGACGCGGTGGCGCTGTGCGAACGGGCGCTGGCCGGTAACCCAGGCCGACCGGTGGCGGCGCAGCTCGTCTGCTGGATCGCCGTGTGCCGGCATTATCAGGGGGCTTCGGCGGAAGAGGTCGAGGGGTGGTTCCGCCGGGCTCAGGAGATCGACGCGGGGAACGCTCAGGTCCAAGCGAACTATGAAGCCTTCCGGGAGACGATCGCCCGCGGGCAAAAGGTCGAGAAGTCACGGTGGGAGACGTGGCTGGGCGACGAACGGGAGATCCCGTCGCCGTCCGACACCCCCCGACGGCGGCGGGTCGTCGAGGAAATACTTGTACCCCACTGACCCGCTGCGGTGACGCCGATGGCCCTCCACACGGCACTGATTGGCGGCGTCCAGGTGCCGGGCTTCCGGTACGTCGTATACGGAACCATCCGCGGGTACGTCAGCACCCACCGGACGAAGCGGGCGGCCGAGCGGGCACTGGCCGAGGACGCCCGCAAGCAGCTCCGGGCGGGCACCTGGTCGGACGCGCTGATCTACCGCTGGCGCGAGGGGTGGGAGCTGGTGGGCAAAGACCTGGAAGTGGAGCTGATCGCGCCGGGCGGCGAGTGACCGCCGGCAGGGCACCTTCATAAGGCGGCTTCTGCCGTTCCCCGCCCGTGGGAAAGCAACGACGGATACCAGAAAAGGGTGAGATCGTCCGGGGGCGTGTCATCGGGGATGTGGCTCGCGGCGACATCGCGTTCGACCTGGGCCACGGCCTGATTGCTCACATGCCCCGGTCGTATTTGATCTGGCTCCGTCGGCCGACCGTGAACCTGCGACTGGTGAGGGGCAAAACGGTCGATCTGGAGATTAAAGTCGTCAACGCCAAGAAGGGCCGCGGACGGCCGCACATCTTAGTCGGACACCGACACACCGACGAGCGGCCGTGGGGCGAGGCTCAGCACATCCATCCGGTCGGGAGCCGTAGCCCGGCGAAGGTGTTGGAGTTCGTCCCCAGCGGTGCCATTGTGGACCTGGGGAGCGGCTTCTGGGGCTGGCTACCCCATGGCGAGTTGTCTTGGATCGAATCGCTGCATGCCCTCGACACGCTCCGCCGCGGTGACGTCTTTGACGTGGTGGTGCACTCCTTCGACCAGGACAAGCGCCGGATACTCGTCAGCCGGCGTCGGACCGAGCCGCAGCCAGCCCAACCGACCGGCTCCGAGTTTCCGCTGCGTGAAGCTGCTTCGCCGCAACCGCAAGGTGCGCTGGTCGAGGGTGCTCTCTTCGTTCTGGAGCTGAGCAGACACGAGCGGAACCCGGTTGCCCGTGTAAGATGCCTCGCCCACTACGGCGAGCACTGCGTGGTCTGCCACTTCGATGCCAGGACGGTATACGGCCCCGAAGCGGCCGGGGTCATCCACGTTCACCACCTCACCCCGCTGGCCGACATCGGCGAGGCGTACGAGGTGGACCCCATCAGCGATCTCCGACCGGTCTGCCCGAACTGCCACGCGGTGATCCATGTCGGCGGGGGCACCCGCCCCCTGGACGAGGTTCGGCAGCTGCTGACCGCGGCAAAGTGCGCGTTCAAATGACTCGGGGAAATGTCGCAACCGAGCTGGCATACACTCGGAACAACACGGTAACATTCGTGAGTCGCCCAACGCATAGCGGATAACAGTATGAAGCGTGAAGAGATGAACAGGCTGGTCGGCGCGGAGATGGAGGGCATCCCCAAGGGGGACGAGTACCAGCAGGCGCTGCGGATGCTCTACAACGCCGCCCGGCGGCGGAATCTGGGGCCGCGGTCGGACGGGCCGAAGACGCCCCGCGAGGTGGCGGACAAGTGCATCGCTTCGGTGCGGAAGAATCACCCGGACGCCCAGTTCCGCCTCGACCCGGCGGTCTTCGGCAACCCGGACTGAGGACCGGATAAGGGGAGGCAACCGCGGCCGGTTTCATCTACAGGCCGGCCGCGGTCTCTCCGATTGAATGGGCGACAGTCGGGGGCGCGGCCGGTCTTTTCGTTTCTTGGTCGGTCACTTCGATTCGGGCGGCCGTACCTTAGCACAGGCCGGTCCGACCGGCTTCCGCTCGCAAGTGCAGTGCGTCTTGCAGAGCAGGCACGTGCGGCAGGTGCCTAGCCGTGAGCACGAGCAGTTCAGGGGTAGTACCACGCCGACAGCAGAAGCATTCAATGACGCACCTCCTGGCCCCCCAGGAGAGCGCGAAGGCGA
>DASPHQ010000820.1:0-5378 GCA_035629595.1 Urbifossiella sp.
CGGCGCACCCGTCGTCAAGTGGCTCGTCGTCCTCAACGTCGTCGTCTTCCTCGCCGCGCTCATGATCACCCGGCCGCCGAAGGTCAGCGAGCGCGAGATGCGCGACCGCTTCGCCGCGCAGAAGGACCAGGAGCCGCTCACCGAGGAGGAGATGCAGCAACTCTTCCGCGACAGCCAGCGCACGTCGCCGGTCCAGGAGTGGGGCGAACTCGACACCGAGAAGGTCGTCCACCAGGGGCAGGTGTGGCGGCTCGTCACCAGCGCCTTCCTCCACGCGCGCGGCAGCGTCTTCCACATCCTCCTGAACATGATCGCCCTGTACTGGTTCGGCCGCACCCTGGAGATCATGTACGGGTCGCGCGAGTTCCTGCTGTTCTACCTCGCCGCGGCGCTGTGCGGGTCGGCCGCGTTCGTCGGCCTCGACCTCGTCACCGGGTCGCGGGTGCCGGCCATCGGCGCGTCCGGCGCCGTGCTCGGCGTCATGATGCTGTACACCGTCCACTTCCCGTGCGAGGAAATCTTCTACTGCTTCTTCTTCCCCATGCAGATGCGCTGGCTCATGGCCCTGTACGCGGTCGTGGACCTCCACCCGGTGCTGCTGGGCCTGGCGGGCGACCGCTACGCCGGCGGGGTGGCGCACGCCGCGCACCTGGGCGGGCTGGCGTTCGGCTTCCTGTACGGGTGGAACCAGTGGCGGCTGGCGCCGCTCGCCGACCACGTGCCGGGGCGGCGCGAGCGGGCGGCGCCGGCGCGGCCGGCGCGGCGGCCGGCGGACGCGAACGACCTCGACCGGGTGCTGGCGAAGATATCCGAGTCCGGCGCCGACAGCCTGACGGCCGCGGAGCGCGCCACGCTGACGGCCGCCAGCGCGCGACTCAAGACCCGCAACCGAAGTGACGGCCGGCACATTTAGACAACTCGACACGGGGGCCACGGTGAACCTCTTGATCCGCCCCGCCGCCGAGAGCGACCTCGCGGCGGTCCGCGACATCTATAACCACTACGTCGCGCACTCCACCTGCACGTTCCAGGTCGAACCCGAGACCGCCGCCGAGCGGCTGGCGTGGTTCCGCGGCCGCGCGTCCGCCCACCCCGTCACCGTCGCCGAGCTCGGCGGCGCGGTCGTCGGCTGGGCGGCGCTGTCGCCGTGGAAGTCGCGGTGCGGCTACGCCCGGTCGGCCGAGGCGTCGGTGTACGTCCACCCGGACCACCTCCGCCGCGGCCTCGGCCGGGCGCTGCTCGCGGACCTCGTCGAGCGGGCGCGGGCGGCCGGCCTCCACACCCTCCTCGGCGGCACCTGCACCGAGCACGCGGGGAGCCTGGCGCTGCAGGCGGCGCTCGGGTTCGAGCGCGTCGGCCTCGTCCGCGAGGTGGGGTTCAAGTTCGGCCGGTGGCTCGACGTGGCCTACACCCAGCTCCTCCTCGACGACCCGCCCGGTTAGCCGACGACCAGCACCGGGTCGCCGAGCACGTCCGGCCGCGGGCGGATGCCCAGCCCCGGCGCCGTGGGTGCCGCGAGTCGGCCGTGCGTCCGCTGCGGGGCGCCGTCCGCGATCGACAGCGTGACGTAGCTGTTGAAGTCGGTCGCGGTGAACAGGAATTCGGTCGGGCAGCTGTGCGCCAGGTGGGCGATCGCGGCGGTGACGATGTCGCCGCCCCAGGTGTCTTCGAGCGTCATGGCGACGCCCAGCTCGACGCACAGGTCGCGCGCCTGCCGCGTCTTCGTGAGGCCGCCGAGCTTGCTGATCTTCAGGTTCACCACGTCCATCGCCCGGTCGGCGTGGCCGCGCACCAGCACCCCCACGTTGTCCACCACCTCGTCGAGCACGAACGGGTGGTTCGTCGCCCGGCGGACGCTCAGGCACTCCTCGTAGCTGAGGCACGGCTGCTCGATGTACACGTCCACGTCGCGGACGGCGCGGACGACGCGGATCGCCTCGTGGACGCGCCAGCCGGTGTTGGCGTCGGCGACGAGGCGGTCGCCGGGTTGAAGCTCGGCGGCGACGGCGCGGATGCGCTCGATGTCGATGTCGGGGTCGCCGCCGACCTTGAGCTGGAAGCGGCGATAACCTTCGCCGCGGTACACGGCGACCTTCGCGGCCATGTCGGTCGGGCTCTCCTGCGAGATGGCGCGGTAGAGGCGGAAGGTGTCGCCGTAGCGGCCGCCGAGGAGTTCGCACACGGGCATGCCGGCGTGCTGGCCGAGGATGTCCCAGCAGGCCACGTCCACCGGCGACTTCACGTACGGGTGTCCCTTCAGGGCGGCGTCCATGCGGCGGTTGAGCTTGACGAGTTCGAGCGGGTTCTGGCCGAGGAGGTGAGGCGCGAGTTCGGCGAGGCCGCTGCGGACGCCGGCGGCATAGGCCGGGAGATACGCCGGCCCGAGCGGGCAGGATTCCCCCCAGCCGACGAGGCCGGCGTCGGTCTCGACCTTGACGACGGTGCTGTCGAACACGGTGACGGCGTTGCCGCCGGACCACTTGTAGGTGCCCTCGTGCAGCGGCAGCCCGACCCGGTACGCCGACACCCGCGTGATGCGCATTCGGTTCTCTCCTTCCGGGCGAACGGCCGGCGTTAGCCGGCTGGTCGTTGTCCCAGGTACCTGCACCAACGACCAGCCGGCTAACGCCGGCCGTTCGCCCAATCACTCCGCCGCGTACACCGTGCGGCCGCCGTCCACGGGGAGGCACACGCCGGTGATGAAGTCGTTGTCGAGGAACGACAGCACCGCCAGCGCGACGTGCCGCGGGCTCCCCTCGCGCTTCACCAGCGTGCCGCGCACGGCCTCCGCCTTCTCGGCGTCGCTCAGCTCCGGCGGCAGCATCACCGGGCCGGGCAGCACCGCGTTCACCCGCACGTTCGGGTTGCGGCTGCCGAGCTCGACCGCCAGGCAGCGCGTCAGCGCCGTCACCGCGCCCTTGCTCGGGAAGTACGCCGCGTAGTTCAGGTACGGCCGCACCTCCGCCCAGTCGCCGACGCAGACGATCAGCCCGCCCTCCGGCTGCTTCACCATCGCCAGCCCGGCGTGCTGCGAACACAGAAACGTGCCGAGGGCGTTGGCGTCGAAGTGGAAGCGCACGTCGGCCGCGGTCACGTCCTCGAGCCGCTTCGGCTGCCACACGGCGGCGCAGTTCACGAGCACGTCGATCCGGCCGAAGCGCGCGAGGACGCCGGCCACCATCGCCTTCACCGCGGCCTCATCGCCCAGGTCGGCGCGGTACGCCTCCGATTCGACGCCGAGCGCCCGCAACTCCGCGACCGTGTCCGCGGCCTCGGCCTCCGACGTGCGGTAGTGAACGGCGATGCTGTAGCCGCGGCGCGCCAGCTCCTCCGCGACGACGGCGCCGACGCGCTTCTTGCCGCTCCCGGTGACCAGCGCGACGCGACGCATGCGCTTCCCTTCCCCCGCGGTGATAGAATCGGATAGCCGTGGTGTATCCGATTGTAGCCGCCGCCCCGGAGCGCCGTCGCATGTGGCTTCGCGTCCTGCCGATCGCCGTCGTCGCGGTGTGCGTCGCCGCGGTCGTGTTCACCCTCACCCGCCGGGAGCCGCCGATGCCGACCGACCTGCCGACCCTCACGGCCGACGAGATCGGCCCCGAACCCGCCGCGACGGGCACCGAGACCGCCACCTTCGGCACCGGCTGCTTCTGGTGTACGGAGGCAGTGTTCCAGCAGATCCGCGGCGTGAAGCGGGTGGTGTCGGGGTACACCGGCGGGCACGAACCGAACCCGACCTACAAGGAGATTTGCACCGGCACCACCGGCCACGCTGAGGCCGTGCAGATCACCTACGACCCCGCGGTGGTGAGCTACCCGGAACTGCTGGAGGTGTTCTGGCGGTCGCACGACCCGACCACGCTCAACCGCCAGGGCGCCGACGTGGGGACGCAGTACCGCTCCGCGATCTTCTACCACACCGACCGGCAGCGGGACTTGGCCGAGCGGTACAAGCGGAAGGTCGACGAGGCCGGCGTGTTCGCGTCGCCGATCGTCACGGAGATCACGCCGGCGGCGACGTTCTACCCGGCCGAGGCGTACCACCAGAACTACTTCAACGACAACCCGCGGCAGCCGTACTGCCGGGCGGTCGTGGGGCCGAAGGTGGAGAAGCTGCGAGAGGTGTTCCGCGGGAGGTTGCTGGCGGAGTAAGGTGCTGGTCTGAAGTCGGTAGCCGCGGGCTTTAGCCCGCGCTCAGCTGAGCGCGGGCTAAAGCCCGCGGCTACCAGCATTCAAGGAGCCCGCACAGCCGCTAGCGCCGCGTTCCCCAAATCGAGCCGGTACAGCACCTGGTTGTAGTCGTACCGCGGCACCCGGTCGGGGTTGCCGCTGAAGTCGTGCGTGAACGTCCCCTCGAAGTGGATCGTCCGCCCGCCGTCGCGGTCGAGGAACGCGTGGTGAACGACGTTGTAGAACGTCTGCCGCTCGTGTGTCGCCACCTTCACCGCGGAGCGGAACGGTCCCGTCGGGTGCTCCGCCTCGGCGTACCACACCTCGCCGAGGTGCGACGTGCCGCCGATCTGGCCGGCGACCAACACCCAGCGCTTGCGGTACTCGTTCCACCGCACCGACCCGCTGTGCAACTGCACGCGGTCGCCCGGCTTCGCCGCGTCCGCCGGGCAGAAGCGGGCGTGCTCAGCCTTCAGCTTCCCGGCCTTCACCCAGGCGAGTTCCGACTTCGAGTCGGTCGGCGGCCGCTCCTTCTGCCAGGCCCAGCGGGGAGTGCCGTTCTCCAGGTCGCAGGTGAACGCTTCGTACCGGGCCGGGTCGAGGACCGCTTCGAGCGTCGCCGGCACGCGGACGTTCGGCGTCGGGCTGCCGAACAGGAGGTAGCGGGTGCCGCCGTCGTCCCACGCGATCGGGTGCCCGTTCGGACGCCGCCACTTCTCGCCGAGCGGCAGTTGCTTGACCGGAACGAAGGCGTCCTTCGCGTCGTCGTAGACGGCGATGCCGTGCTCCAGTTCGTCGGTCAGCCCCTTGCGGCGGGAGTAGTGCGTGGCGAGGCGTTCCTTGCCGTCGGCGTCGGGGACGATGCACATCGAGAACACCCACACCACGCCCTCCGGCCGCTCGGGCAGCGGGACCATGGCGCGGGCGAAGCGGGTCTTGGGGTCCACGAAGTAGTCGTAAGGCAACCCCGCCGACGGGTCGAACGCGGGCGTGGGGACCGGCGTGGTGGCGCCGGCCGTGCGGAACAGGCCGAGCGGGTAATCGAGCCGACTGGTGTCGCCCCAGAACCAGAACGCCTTGCCGCGGTAGACCGCCGACTGCACGCTGTCCTGCCCCGCGATCCGACCCGGGTTCGCGCCCGTCGGCTGCGGCGACGGGTAACCGAGGAGCTCGGTGTCGCGGAACCGCCCCTCGCCGGTCAGGCGGCA
>DASPHQ010000821.1:0-2136 GCA_035629595.1 Urbifossiella sp.
CACGCGGCGCTGGTTCTTCGTCACCTCCGCTTCCGGCACGTTGAAGATCTGCGCGGCGACGATAGCGTGGATGTCCTTGTCCTCGGCGAACGCCTGCTGGAGCGCATCGTCGTTCGTGAAGTGGGCGAGCAGCCGGAGTTCCACCTGCGAGTAGTCGGCCGTGAGGATGAGCCAGCCGTCGGGCGGGAGGAACGCCTGCCGGATCTGGCGGCCCTGCTCGGTGCGGGCCGGGATGTTCTGCAAGTTCGGGTCCGACGAGCTGAGCCGGCCGGTGGACGCCACCGTCTGGTTGAACGACGTGTGGACGCGGCCTGTGGCCGGGTTCACCAGCGCCGGCAGGGCATCGACATACGTCCCCTTCAGCTTGGCGATCTGCCGGTGTTCGATGATCTTCCGCGGGAGCGCGTGCCCGAGCGCCGCGAGGCGCTCCAGCGACTCCTGGTCAGTGCTCGGCTCGCCGGTGGTGTCGGTCCGCTTCTGCACCGGCAGCTTCATCTCGTCGAACAGGATTTCCCGCAGCTGCTTCGGCGACCCGATGTTGAACGACTTCCCGGCCAGCGCGGTGATGTCCGTTTCGATCGTGGCGAGCTGTCCCTCCATCTCCTTCGACAGCTTCGCCAGGAACGGCACGTCGAGCCGCACGCCGTTGAACTCCAACTCGGCCAGCACGTCGATCAGCGGCAGTTCCAGCGTCTCGTACAGGGTGCGCAGCCCGCCCTGGTCGATCTCCGGTTCGAGGCGGTTGGCGAGTCGGAGGGCGGCGTCGGCGTCCTCGCCGGCGTAGGTCGCCACCTTCGCGGTGCGGACCTGCGCCATGCCGATCTGCTTCTTCCCCTTGCCGATCAGGTCGCTGATCGGGATGTTCTCGTGCCCGAAGTAGTCCCGCGTCAGGTCGTCGAGGCTGTGGCTCCGCTCGCCGGCGTGGAGGAGGTAGTGGGCGACCATCGGGTCGCCGGCCACCCCCGCGAGGCGGACGCCGGCCTGCCGCAGGACGAGCAGGTCGTACTTGATGTTCTGGTTGACCTTCTTGACCGCCGGGTTCTCGAACAGCGGCCGCAGCGCCGCCAGCACGTCGTCGGGTGCGAGAACCTGATCCTCGGCGGGGCCGCGGACGGGGACGTAGTACGCCTTCCCCTCCTCCCACGCCACCGCGTAGCCGACGATCTCCGCGCGGCGCGGTTCGAGGCTCGTCGTCTCCAGGTCGAACACGAACCGCGGCTGCTGCTTCAGCTCCGCGAGGAAGGCGGCGAACTTCTCGGGCGTGTCCGTCAGTTCGTAGTTCCCGGTCCAGCAGTCGGCGGGCGGCGGGGGCGGCACGACGGGGCCGTCGTTGTCAATCGCGTCGAACAACGACGGGCCGCTCGGCTTCGCGGCTTTCGGGCGACCCGCGGGCGCGACGACCCTCACCGCCGTCGTGGGAGCCAGGCCCGCGTCTTCGAGGATGGCGGCGTTGCGGGCGGCGCCGCCGGCGGCCATCGTCTTGCGGACGCGCTCGGCGAAGCCGCGGAAGCCGAACTCGTGGAACAGTTCCAGCAGTCTCTGCCCGTCCCAGTCGCGGCGCTTCCAGGCGTCCCACTCCATCGGCAGCGGCACCCGAGTGTCGAGCGTCACGAGCTTCTTCGACCGCTCCAGGTTGCCGTTCGCCACGGCCTCCTTCACCGCCGCCCGCGTCTTCGGGCCGCCGGGCAACTCGTCGGCGTGGGCAATGATGTCGGCCAGCGTCGGGTACTGTTGCAACCACTTCGCCGCGGTCTTGGGGCCGACGCCCGGCACGCCCGGCACGTTGTCCACCGAGTCGCCGACGAGCGCCTGGAAGTCGATCACCTGTTCGGGGCGCACGCCCCAGGCCGTCATCAGGCCCGCGGCGTCCATCTCCTCCCCCTTGCGGAGGTTGAGAATCTTCACCTGTGAAGTGAGGCACTGCCGCAGGTCCTTGTCCGCCGAGCAGATGTACACCGACAGCCCGCGCGCCGCCCCCTCGGACGCCAGCGTCGCCATCACGTCGTCGGCCTCGAACCCGTCCGCCGACAGGAACGGGATGCGCATCGCGTCGAGCACCTGGTCGACCATCGGCTCCTGGAGCGTCAGGTCGGCCGGGGGCGGGTCGCGGTGGGCCTTGTACTCGGGGGCCAGCTC
>DASPHQ010000822.1:0-5510 GCA_035629595.1 Urbifossiella sp.
TCTTCCTGTTCATGGACGGCGGGCCGTCCCAGGTCGACACCTTCGACCCCAAGCCGGCCCTCGAGAAGTACCACGGCCGGCCGTTCCCGGCGCGCGTCGAGCCGACGCAATTCAACAACGTCGGCGCCACCCTGATGAGCCCGTGGCGGTTCCAGCGGTACGGCCAGAGCGGCCTGCCGGTCAGCGACCTGTTCCCGCACGTCGGGGCGTGCGCCGACGACCTTGCGGTGGTCCGCTCGGTGACGGCGAACTTCTCCGAGCACACGAACGCCAACTACTTCATGCACAGCGGCACCGGCCTGCAGGGACGGCCGAGCGTCGGCAGCTGGGTCACGTACGGCCTCGGCAGCGAGTGCCGCGACCTGCCGGGGTTCGTCGTCCTCGGCAGCGGCATGATCCCGCCCGGCGGCGTCGACTGCTTCGGCAGCGGCTTCCTCCCGGCGTCCTACCAGGGGTCACTGTTCCGCCACGGGTCGCAGCCGGTCGCCGACCTCACCCCGCCCGGCGGCGCCAGCCCGCGCAGCCGGGCCGCCCAGCGCGACCTCATCCGCACCCTCGACGCCCGCAGCCGCGAGCGGTTCGGCGCCGCCGACGCCGTGGAAGCGGCGATTGCGAACTACGAGCTGGCGTTCCGCATGCAGACGGCCGTGCCCGAGCTCGCCGACCTGTCGCGGGAGACCGACGAGACGAAGAAGCTGTACGGCCTCGACGACCCGAAGACCGAGGTGTTCGGCCGGCAGTGTCTGATCGCCCGGCGGATGGTGGAGCGCGGCGTGCGGTTCACGGAGCTGCTGTGCCAGACGCTCGGCTTCGACCGGTGGGACCAGCACCAGAGCCTGAAGGCCGGGCACGAGGCGAACGCGAAGGCGGTGGACAAGCCGATCGCCGGGCTGCTGACGGACCTGAAGCGGCGGGGGCTGCTCGACCGGACGCTGGTGCTGTGGGGCGGCGAGTTCGGGCGGACGCCGGTGGCGCAGGGGTCGGACGGCCGCGACCACAACCCGTTCGGGTTCACGATGTGGCTGGCCGGCGGCGGGTCGAAGGGCGGCACGGCGTACGGCGCGACGGACGAGTTCGGCTACCACGCGGTGCAGGACAAGGTGCAGGTCCACGACATCCACGCGACGATGCTGCACCTGTTGGGCTTCGACCACACGAAGCTGACGCACCGGTTCGGCGGCCGCGACATGCGGCTGACGGACGTGCACGGCGAGGTGATTCGCGGCATCTTGAAGTGAGGCGCGCGGAAAGCCCGGGGACGGCCGTCCCCGGGCTTTGCGTCTAGAAGCCGGGTCCGCCCGGTCCGCCGCCGCCTCCGCCGCCCATCATGCGGTCGCGGCCGAGGAGCGCCTTGTCGTCGCCGGACTTGGCGGGGCGCCGCTTGTACGGGGCCGACGGCGGATTGTTGAACCGGGCCTCGTCGGCCGGGAGGACGACTTCCTCCTTCGGCGTGTACATGAGGCCGTGTTTGTCGTGGTGGCAGCCGGTGGCGACCGCGACGACCGCGGCCGCGAGCCCGAACGCCGCCAGCAGCTTGCCCCGCATGTGCTTCCCCGGCGTCGTGCCGCGTGTGGTGTCCGGGGCCGTATACCACCGCGGCCGACGGGTGCAAGCCGAACCCCGGCGGACGCTCGAAGTTCGGGCCAAGTCCATTGTGTCTGGCCGACCCCCCCGGGGGTTCCCCAGACGCATTGAGTCGACCAGACAAATGATGGCCAGACCGACCCGCGGGGTCAGAAGTCGCCGGAAGGCTCGCCGGCGTTGATGCTTGCGGCCGCCTGCCAGACGGACAGGTCCACCGCGTTGCGGACGAACCGCACCGACCCGTCGCCGAGCAGCGCGTTCACCCCACCGGTGTGCCGGCTCCGGGCGGTGATCTCGACCAGCCCCCAAGCTTGGGCGCGGCCGTCGCACGGGGCGTCCGGGCGGGACACGCAGTGGTCGTCCCGCACGGTCGCGTCCGGGGTCGGCGAGTTCGGCCCGGCCCGGTGGGTGTACGCCGACCCTTGCAGGTGCGACCAAATCCCGCGGAACTCGCCTCCCATCGCCTCCGACGCGACCACCGAGTTCGTCAACCCGTCGGTGACGTGGCGCACGCCGCGCTTGACGTTCATGTTGAACAGCGCGATCCGTGTGGCCGGGTTCAGCCCCACCTTGGTCCCGAAGATGTCCTCGTGGACATCGGCCGGGGCAACCGTCGTCTCGACGAGCGTACCGTCCGGGCTCCAGCAGCCGGCGTAATTCGAGCGGGCGTAGGGGATCGAGTGGTATCCCGGCAGCGGTTCGCTGTCGTCGGCCGGGCAGGAGTAGGTCGGAACCCGTGTGCAGCTCGCCTTCCCGTTGATCGCCTGCCAGTTCGGCCCGCCCATGCCGACCTTCATGTCGAACGACCGGTACAGCCCCTCCTGCTCGACGTGCGGGAGGAGGCGCCACGTCCAGGCGATCTGGACCGACTCGTGGTAACCGAATTCGACCCACGTGCTCTGCGGAAAGTGGCCGTAGGCGTCATGGTAGGCGTGCAGCGCGAGGCCGATCTGCTTCAGATTGTTGGCACACTTGATCCGCGCGGCGGCGGCGCGGACCTTCTGCACGGCCGGCAGCAGTAGCCCGATCAACAGCGCGATGATGGCGATGACGACGAGCAGCTCGATGAGCGTGAACGCGCGGCGGGCGGGCATCGGGCGATCCTCCGGGGCGGGGGTTCCTGTGAGATGTGACCCGCCGGCGGCGCGGGAACCTGACACGAAAAACGGAAACAGCGAGCCGAGGGCCGTCAGGCCCCGGGTGCGTCCGCACCACGAATCACGTTGGATGTGAAACGTGGTGCGGACGCACCCGGGGCCTGACGGCCCTCGGCTCGCCGGCGCGGTCCTACCTCCCCGCCAGCGCCGCCAGGCGCTCCCGCGCCCGCGGGACGTCCGCCACCCGCACCGAGCCGTCCTCCCGGCCCCAGCTCACGTACCGGCCGTCCGGCGACAGGCGAAACCCCAGGGGCGCGAACCCGGGGTCCAGCACCGCCACCGGACGCAACTCGCCCAGCCGCATCACGAACAACCCCTGCCGGTCCTCCGGGCCGTGCGGCGTCACGCCCGTCGTGCCGGCGTCGTCGGTGAGCAGGGTCCAGCTGGGGATCACCGGGTCGGCCCGCAGCAGCGTCATCTCGGGGAACCGGAACTGCAACAGCCCCACCGGCCCGCCGCCAACCGACCCCTCCACGAACAGCCGGGTTCCGTCCACCGACAGGCGAGGGCCGCCGGTCAACGCCACCCCCGGCGGCGGCCGGGTTGCGACCGGCCGGCCGGTTGTTACGTCGAGGAGCCAGTCCGAGGCCGGCACGAGCTTGCCCCCTCCGAGGATCACCTGGAGGTGCTTCCCCCCGCTCAACACCCGCATCCCCGACAGGTTCTCGTACCGGAGGTGATAGCCGGGGAAGGTGTCGCGGGTCGTACCGTCGGGCAGCAGTTCCCGCCCGCGCACGGTCATCGGCTTCGTGACGACCTCCACGTCCGGCGGCGTCAGCTCGCGGCGGATCAACACCGGCGGTCGGCCGGGAGTCACCTGGAGGAATTCGTTGAGCCCCTTCGGCACGACCCACACCCGGTCGCGGGCGCCGGTCGCCAGGTTCAACCGGCTCACGGCCTTGCCGGCGGCGAAGTACACCAGCCCGGCCGGCTCGTCGAACGCCACGTCGGCGTTGTCCGTGGTCCACCCGACCGGCACGTCCCACACGCGCCGGAGCCGGCCGGACTCGCGGTCCCACACCGCCAACTGCCAGTCGTCGGTGACGCCGGCTACCAGCCCGGCCGACGGCGACAGCCACGTCTGCTGGCAGATCCCGGTGAGGCCGCGGAGCACTGCCACCCCGCGGTCGTCCTCGAACTCGAACACCTGGAGCCGGGCCACGCTGCGGTGCAGGTTCGTGCCGGTGACCGCCACCCGCCGGCCGTCCGGCGACACCGCCACGGACGTGATCCAGGTCTCGAACGTGTCCGGCACGGCCGGCTTGGGGGTCAGTTCGAACACCGGCCGGCCGGTCGCCACGTCCCAGACGATCGGGACATCGTGTCCGGCGGTGACGAGTGACGCCCCGTCCGGGGTGAACGCCAGCCCGTTGACGAAGAACGACGCCCCGCGGCAGGTGCTCACCCGCTCCCCGGTGCCGAGGTCCCAGACCACCGCCCCCGAGCCCGTGCCGGCGGCAAGCAGGAAGCCCGCGGCCGGACCGGTGGCGTCGGACCGGAAGTTCCGGCCGAAGGCGAGCGAGCGGATCGGCAACCGGCCGGCGGATAGCGCCGCCACCTCGGCCTTCGTCGTCACGTCGCGGACGGTGACGGTGCCGTCCTCGGTTCCGGCGGCGAGGAAGCGACCGTCCGGGGAGAAGGCAAGGGCGACGGCCGGTCCGTCCCACCGCGCCCGCACCACGGGGGCGGCGCCCCGTGCCTTCGGGTCCACGTCCCACACCACGGTGGATGTCGTCGCCGCCGCGGCCGGGTTCCACCACGGCCCCGCGATCCCGACGGTGATGGCCGCGCGCCGGCCGTCCGTGGAGAGGGCGGACACGAGGGGCGGGACCGCACGCTCGGGGAGTGGCAGTTCGGCCACGGGCCGATTCTCCGTCAGGTGCCACAGCACCAGCGCCGGGGTGCCGCGCGGCCTGCACAGTTGCAACGGGGTGTCGGCGTCCGCCCACGCGACCGGTCCCATCCCGTCGCGGGTGGTGAACGTCGGTGCGCCCTCCTTCTTGTCGAACACCGCGCCGCGGGTGGCACCGAAGCCGCCGCACGCCAGCCGGCCGTCGGGGCCGAACGCGGCGGACCCGAACCCGGCCGGTGTCGGCCCGGTCCGCTCGGGGTGTTCGTACAGCCGGACGCGGCGGGCGTCCGGCCCGGTGAGCGTCGCCGCGTAGGCGTCCACGAGCGGCACGTCGGGGCTGATCTTCCGCGCCGCGTCGAGCTTGGCCCGGACCGCGCCCGACCATCCGGCGAACGGCCGCCGGCGGCGCAGCTCTTCGGCCGTAGCCAGCGCGGCGGCGAACTCGCGCGCCTTCCGCTCCTCCGCCGCCTGCGCGGTCGCGGCCTCGGCCTGCGCGTCGGCCACCGCGGCCCGGGCGTCGGCGTCGGACTTCTCGGCCCGGGCGGTCGCGGTCACCGCCGCCGCCGACGCCACCAGCGCCGCCACCGCCAGCAGCGCCGCCGCCGCGGCGCCCACGTGCCGACACGCCCACAGCCGCAGCGGACGCAGCGTCCCCCAGCTCGGCCGCACCGTCGTCGGCTCCCACCGCAGCCACCGGCGCAGGTCCGCCGCGAACTCCGCCGCCGTCTGGTAGCGATCCGCCGCGTCCTTCGCCAGCGCCTTCCCGCAGATCGCCACCAAGTCCGTCGGCACCGTCGGCACCAGCGCCGCGACCGGCGGCGGCGTCTCGTGACGCACCCGACCCTCCACGTCGGACCACTTCCCCGCGGCGAACGCCGGACGCAGCGTCAGCAGCTCGTACAGCGTCGCGCCCAGGC
>DASPHQ010000823.1:0-6150 GCA_035629595.1 Urbifossiella sp.
TGCTGAACGGCCAGCCGAAGTCCACCGGACCGGGTTCCTACCCGGCCATTACTCGGTGGACGAGGTGGCCGAGCGGGTGAGGTGCGCCCCGTGGTCGGTGAAGCGGAGTCCCCCACCGCCGCCGAACATCGAGCTCAGCAGCCGCGGCCGACCGAGCGACTGCTCAGGTGTCGCAGATGAGGCCGCGGTCTGCTGCGGCGTGGGGTTCAACCCAACCCTCGACGCCGACCAACTCCAGCCAGCGGTCCTCCAGCATGCGGGCATACACCACCGCATCCAGCCCGTACGGCCCCAGCGCGAAGGCGTCGTTCGCCTCGACGAGCCGGGTGCCTCCGTCGGCCGTCACCCCGAAGCCCAGCGAGTAGGCGGCCGGGGCCGGGGAGTACGCCGCGACCGCCCGTCGCACCGTGCCGCCGTCCGGCACGACCGACCAATCTCCCGAGTAGTGGGCCAGGCCGGCGACCGCGCCACGGTGGACGAAGTACCGCCACTCCGAGACGAACGCGACCGGCTCGGCCGCCTGAACCCCGAGGTCGTCCGCGAGGTGTTGGAGCCGCGCCAATTCGTCCTCGCCCGCGACAACGCTGCCGGCGAACGACTTGGTCTCGGCCAGCGGCTTGATGAACACCGGCGCGGCCGGCCCGGACCGGAAGACCTGACGAACCGCGCCGAGCGTCGTCTCCCACACCTTCCGGCCGGCGAACCCCAACAGCGGTTCCGGCAGGTTGAGGGGCGGCGGGACCGGAGCCCCGATCTGTCGCAGCGCCAGGTGGACGGCCACGGTGCCGCCGACGACCAGGGTGAGGGGGTCCAGCCGCAGGCACCGCCCGGTGAGGTCGTCCCACTCGAAGAAGTCGAGCGGGTAGCCCAGGTGCGAGAACCCCCGCCAGGCGGTGTAACACGCCTCGCTGGCGATCTCGCCACCGGCCTTCTTGATGTACACCCGCCGGACTCGCATCGACGCCTCCGGGGCCGAACAGCGCGCTCGACGGCCGCGGCCGCCAGCGCTGTCGGTCAGTTCTCGCCACCGAGTTGGCGGTCTGTTGTGGCGGCGGGTCCGGCCGCTCAGCGCCGCTCGACCGCCGCCAGCACCTTGTCGGCCCACCCCTCGTCGTCCGGCGACACGACCACGACCCGGAAGCCGTGCAGGTCGCCCTCCGTGCGCACCCCGTCCGAGTCGTCCACGTGCAGGTCGATCCCGAACGCCCGCGGGTTCTTGCTCGGCGGGTAGTCGTGGATCGTCCGGCGGAGGTGGCGGTCGTGTACGTCCTGGTTCACCACCCGGGCGACCCGGACCCCGTAGGCCCGCAGCCAGAGCTTGACCGACAGCGGCGCGCGGTGGGAGGTGGTGTACACCCACAGCTCGCACCCGCGGGCGTGGAGCCCGCGCATCAGCGCCCGGGCGCCGTGGCGGAGCGGCTCGCCGGACGTCAGCGCCCGCCAGTACCACGCCGGCCGCGGCTCGCAGGGCGTGCCGCCCCCGTAGCAGATGAGCGTGTCGTCGAGGTCGAACGAGATCCGCATCGCACCACCCCCGGCGGCCCAACAAGAGTTCGGCCCCGCTAGCGCGCGGGGCTCGGCCCCAACTCCAGCAGGACGAGGTCGTCGAACCACGCCGAGCCGCGGGCCACGCTGCCGTTGTGGCCCAGCCGGGCGCCGACCTCGACCTCGGACTGCCGGCCGGAGTCGAACACCAGCGTCAGGAACGTCCAGCCCTGGTCCCCGACCAGCGACTCGCTCGACTCGAACCGGCCGAAGACGCCCAGCGTCGCCCCGGTGGCCCCGCCCTTCTCGGCGACGGCCACGTTCTTCGTCTTCGCCCACCCGCTCAGCAGGTAGCGCGTCCCGGGCCGGACCGCGACCTTCTGGACGTACGCGATGTCGTTCCCCGCGGCGGCGGCGGCGCGGATCACGAGCGACGACTTCCCCTCCTTCGCCTCGTCGGTCGTCCGCTCCGGGGCGTCGCGCTCCGGTCGGTACGAGCGGACCGCCCAGCCCCCGCCCGCCCCGTCCTCGAACGTGCCGCCGGCCAGCAGGTTCCGCTTCCGCCGTTCGGGAGTGAGGAACTCCGGCCGCCGGGCCGCGAACTCGCGGTCGGCCGCCTCGAACGGCCGCAGGTCGGGCACCCGCGCCGGGTCGATCCGGTAGCGGACGGTCAGGGGCCGCGCGTCCCCGCCCTCGGTATACGCCGCGAGACGCAGGTCGTGTTCGCCCGGCTTCAGCTCGCCGACCTCCAGCCGGAACGCGCCGTCGGCGCCCACGGGACAGGTCCAGCCAACGGCGTCGTAGTCGCCGGCCGGGCCCGCCGGGTCGTTGCGGGCGACGAGCCCGACGGCCCGCGGGCTCCCCTGAAGCCGACCGGTCAGGACGACCCGGCCGCCGTCGTGGGCCGCCTTCAACTCGGCGAACCGGCAGGTCAGGGGGACGACGGGACTGCGCTTGCCCGTGAAGAGCGGGTGGACGGAGAGCGGCAGGGCGGACGCCGCGGACAGGAACGCACCCTTCCCCTCCCCCCGCCGCTCCTGGCCGTAGGTGTGGTTGCCGCCGCCCATGAGCGACCGCCCGCGTCGCGGCCGGTCGGCGTCGCGCTCGCAGTCGTGCGGCAGTCCGAAGGCGTGGCCGAGTTCGTGGACGACGCCGCCGACGTAGTGGGTGTTGAACTGGCCGAGCGAGCACGGGCCGTGGTAGTACCCGCCCGGTTCCCGCGAGGGGAGCAGTCGCGGGTCGAGCTTCGCGTCGTCGTACACCCAGGCCGTGCCGCTCCGCGGCCCGCCGCCGCCGACGAAGGGGCCGATCTCCTCGGCGTTGTCGCCGCGCCAGTCCAGGAGGAGCTGGAAGATGACGACGGTCTCGGCGTCGGCGTCGATCTTCTCCTTCGCCAGGGCAGCCTTGACCTCGCGGCGGACCTTGTCGCTGCCGTCGCGGCCGTAGTCCCGCATCGGGCCTTTGGCGTGCACCTCGTGGACTCGCAGCGCCCCCTTTGCGTCGCGGTCGAGTTCGAAAGTCCGTTTCCCGTGGCCGTTCTCCTCCATGCCGGTGCGGTAGAACTGCTGCACCTCGCTCATCACGCGGTCCAGGCGGGCGCGGTAGTCCGGCTCGGGCCGGCGGTCGGTGGGAACGAGGTAGGCGACGCGCACGACGGGGCGGTCGCGGGCGGGGTCCGCCGGCGGGCCGTCGGCGGCGAGGAGGGCGGCCTGCGAGCAGACCAACACGCCGAGGGCGGCGACCGAACGACCGGGTGTCATCCCGAAATCCTCCACGTCCATCGGATCGTCAAGCGGTGCGGACCCCAGGCCCGCGAGCCGGTCAGCGCCACGAGGTACTCGCGTCGTGCCATCGCTCACGCCCCCACGACCGGCACCGGGCGGTCAACCACCGGCCGCGTCCGTCGGCCCGCCCGGGGTCGGGTAGCCCACCGTACAGCCGTGGTCGGGGTTGTGATCCTACCCGAGATCGCGACCGGTTTCGCTGTCGGTCGCGGGAGGGAGCGCGGTGCGCGTGATGAACCACTCGACCGTCGCGGCCAGGACGACCACCCCGGCCGCGTCCGCCACCTCGACCGGCACGGCCGCCGAGACCCGGCCGCGGCGGGCCAGTTCCGCGACCCACCGGCCCACCTCGCCGTCCGGCACCACCGCCCGCGCCGCCACCCGGCCCGTCGCCGGGTGGCGAAACTTCGCCTCCAGCCGCCGGACGACAGGCACGAGCCCGTCCGCCGTCCCCACCGCCCGGAGCAGGAACGCGCCGGACCCGGCCTCGGCGACCGCCAGCAGCGCGCTGGCGTGGACGGTGCCGAGGTGGTTGCCATACCGCGGCCCGGCCGGTAGGGCGACGAGAAACCCGCTGTCCGCCGGCGCCGGCTCCAGGCCGATGGTGCGGTTGAACGGCAACTGGGTGACGTCCTCCACCGAAGCCCTCCGCGGCCGACAATCCCGCCCGGCCGCCGCCGGGTGGTAGTCCAATACTACTCGACGCGGAGACCGCGGGTTGACCGGCCTCGGGTCGGGAGGGTCACCTTGAGTCAGTCCATCACGGCCGTCGCCCTGGTCGTCCACGACTACGACGAGGCGATCCGGTTCTTCTCCGGCGGCCTGGGGTTCGAGGTCACCGAGGACACCCCGCTCACCCCCGGCAAGCGGTGGGTGACGGTGCGCCCCCCCGGCGGCGGCACGTCGCTCCTGCTGGCGAAGGCGGCGACCCCGGAGCAGGCGGCGCGGGTCGGCGACCAGACCGGCGGGCGGGTGTTCCTGTTCCTCCAGACGGACGACTTCTGGCGGGACTACCACGTGATGAAGGGGCGTGGCGTGCGGTTCGCCGAGGAGCCGAGGGAGGAGGACTACGGGACGGTGGCCGTGTTCCTCGACCTCTACGGCAACCGCTGGGACTTGATCGGCCCGCCGGCGGCCGGCCGGCCGACCGCCGACGACTGAAGCCGGCAGGGTGAGCGGGCACAGATGTACGGCACGGCTGCGCAGGTGTGTCACCGGTCCATCGCAACGGCCAGTCGTAAGACCTCGGCCCGCATCTCGGCGGCCGGCCGGCAGCCCCGCTGGTCGTGGCCCGGCAGCACCCACTCGAACCGGTCGTCCGCCAGCCGCCACACCGACTCGATCTGCTCGGGCCACGAGTACCAGCAGTAGTCCTCGGACGCCGACAGACGCCCCGCCGTCGTTCACTGCTGGCCCGTGAGCTTGACGTACTGCCGGTCGTCCCGGCAGACGGTGCAGGTCGCTGACGGCTGCTCGCCCTCGGCGAACACAACTTCCTGTCGCACCGGGACGACGTGGCCGACGCCGACCGCTACGCCGCCCACTTCCACGCCCGCCGGGTTGTCCACCGGGACGAGTTACCGTCCGTGCTGGACTTCCTCCTCATGCGGGAGCGGAACCGGCTCGCCTTCTTCGTTTCGGGCCTCAACCAGTCCTTCACCCGGGAGGGCGAGGAGTTGGCAATCCGCTTCATCGACTTGTGTGCCGGGGTCACCGCCCGGAGCGTCCCCGCGACGTCGTCGTGGCGACCGAGCTCGCGAAGGTGGGTGGACCGGAAGACTCGCTCAGCGGCACCCCGCCGATGCGGGCGTTCCAGGGTACCGTCCGGGAATACGAACTCATCTACGAGCGGCTGATGCGGACCCCGCCCGGCGACCCCTGTCGGGAACTCCGACTGGACGTGATCGAGGCGATCTTCGACCACCAACTGTACCGCGAGACTGCGGGACGAATTCACGCCGGGGTGGTCGACCGACCGGCAACGAACCCGGCGTCACACCCGATGGTGGACTACGGGTATGTCCGAAACCCGTTCGAGGAGGCCGATGACCTTGCGGCGGAGGCCGACCGGCGGCAACGGAAGGAGTTCCAGAGGTCGGCAGTCTCGCAGTTCGTCGTCCGCCCGATGATCGTCGTCGGAGCCGTGGCGGCGGCGATTCTGTTCAGCCTCGCGGTCCCGGATGAATTCCAGCGAATCCGATTGTGTCTCGTACTCGCCTGCCTGCTCATCGCCGGGGGCGTCATACTCCAATTCTTCTTCTCCTTCGACAACGTGTAGCGATGACCGGCCGGGGTGGTTGTGGGGTCACGGTGTGCCCCGGCCTCCCGACTGCCGTCCCCAGCAGTTCAGGGGAACGCCCAGACGCGACTATGGGAGGGGCGGACTGGGGTGAGGGGGGCAGATCCTCGGCCGGCGGCCCGTCCGACTTCAACCGCCACGCCTCGACGGGGGTTAGCTTGCGAACCCGGCACTTGACGATCGGCACTGCCATGTCGAGCCGTCGATCAGAGAGATGCCGGACACTGCTCCCCGTGGCCGGGGTCGGCTACGTCGTAGCACAAGCACGGATGATACCGGCAGTCCTCGAAGATATCGCCGGGGACGATGTCCCCCGGCTTGTGGACAAGCTGTGGCATGTCTGCCTCCGCGGCCGAACAAATAGCTCAGCAGCCGCAGCCCGTGGCTGCAATTGGTCACAAATCGCTATTGAGGCCGCGGGCTGCTGCAGCGCCGGGTTCGCGGCATGGCAGGAGACCTGCCCCCTCACGCCAGGAACTTGGGGCTAGAGCACTTTCAGTTTCAGTCTGGCGGATAGCCGGCGTGAGCGAAGTAGTTCCGGGCGTCGGTCGGGGTGATCCAGTCGAGGCTCTGCCCGAACGC
>DASPHQ010000824.1:0-9611 GCA_035629595.1 Urbifossiella sp.
CGGCAACAACCTCCTCGCCAGCAAGCGCACCTTCCGCAAGTACGGCCAGTCCGGCATGGACTTCAGCGACTGGGTCCCGAACCTCGCCACCTGCGCCGACGACTTCGCGCTGATGCGGGCCTGCTACGCCGACGGCCTCAACCACGTCGGCAGCGTTTGCCAGATGAACACCGGCACCGTCCTCGCAGGGAAGCCCGCGCTCGGCAGCTGGGCGGTGTACGGCCTCGGCACCGTGAACCAGAACCTCCCCGGCTTCGTCGTCCTCACCGACACGCCCAACGAGGTTGCCGGCGGCGCCCGCAACTGGGGCACCGGCTTCCTCCCCGCCACCTACCAGGGCACGCAGTTCCGCAACGGATCGAGCCCGATCCTGAACCTATCCACGCCGGACACCGTCAGCCCCGAGCGGCACCGGGCGAAGCTCGACCTGATCGCGCGGATGAACGACATCCACCGCCGCGAGCGCCCCGGCGACACGTCGCTCGACGCCCGCCAGTCGGCCTACGAGCTGGCGTTCCGCATGCAGGCGACCGCCCCCGAGGCGGTGGACCTGTCGCGCGAGGACCAGCGCACGAAGGACGCTTACGGCCTGAACCGCCCCGAGACGGCCGAGTACGGCCACCGCTGCCTGCTGGCCCGCCGGCTGGTCGAGCGCGGCGTGCGGTTCGTACAGGTGTATTGCGGGGCCGGCAGCCAGTGGGACTCGCACGCCGACATCGAGGGGAACCACGGCCGCATGTGCCGCCGGGCCGATCAGCCGAGTGCGGCGCTCATCAAGGACTTGAAGCAGCGCGGCCTGCTCGACAGCACACTGGTCATCTGGGGCGGCGAGTTCGGCCGCACGCCGCAAACGGAGGGCGTGAGCGGCCGCGACCACAACCCGTTCGGCTTCTCGATGCTGATGGCCGGCGGCGGCGTGAAGGCGGGCCATGTCCACGGCACGACCGACGAGTTCGGCCTCCGCGGCGTGGACGGCCGGGCGCACGTCGCCGACTTCCACGCGACGATTCTTCACCTCATGGGTCTGGATCACACGAGGCTGACGTTCCGCCACAACGGCCTCGACGACCGCCTGACCGGCCAGGCCGGCCGCGTCGTCCACGAGGTGATCGCGTGACGCCGTTCGTGTTCGACCCCTCCGCCTACGGCCCGGCCGTGGCCGCGCTCCTCGCCGTCGATCGGCTCCCCGAACTCGGCCCCGGTACGCCGCTCGCGGCGTTGCAGGCTCAGCTTGCGGCGGCCGCTCAGGAGCTGCCGCCGGCCTGCGCCGCGGGGCTGTGGCTGCGCTTCGACTTCCTCGACGAGTGTCACCAGATTTGCCAGGCGGACGAGGGAAACCCCGACCGCGACTTCTGGCATGCGGTGATGCACCGGCGCGAGCCGGACACGGTCAACAGCAAGTACTGGTGGCGCCGCGTCGGTCCCCACCCGGTGCTGAAGCAGATACGCGAACACGCACCGGCCATCGGGTACACCTACAACTCGCCCGAGGCGTTCGTGGACGAGTGCGAGCGGGTGCGCGGAACGGGGTCGGAAGCAGAATTGGTCGCGCGGCGGGTGCAGCGGCTCGAATGGGAACTGATGTTCGACCACGGCCACAAGGCGAGCCGACCGCCGTCAGGCGGCGGGTGACGTTCCCATCACCCGCCGCCCGACGGCGGTCGGCTCGCCGGTCAGTTGCTCATCGTCGCAGCGAATACAGCACGACCGCGCTCGCCAGCCTCATCGCACTCTCGCGGTCGTGCCCGAGGCAGTCGGCCGACTTGTGCCCCTCCAGCGCGCAGCCGATGTCGTACTTGCTGTAGATCACCACCCACCGGCCATCCACCTTCACGCCCTCCAGGTACGGCGAATAACTCCGCAACTCCGCCTCCGGGCCGCTGCCGTCCGGCTTCTCACGTCGGCAGCGCACCTGCGAAATCGCCTGCCCGCCGTTCATCTTCGCCGCGTACAGCTGGTCGTCGGCCGGGATCACCTGCAGCGGGGCGTCCGGGAACAGCTTCTTGCAGGCGGCGCGGAACGAGGCGTCGAGCCGCTTCCACGCCTCGGTGCCGTTGCAACTGGCGTCCGCGAACAGGAGGCCGCCGGTCTGCAACACGCCCTTCACGTTCTCGGCGTCGAACTCGGACAGCTCCACCGGCCGGCGGCCGTGCAGGTACAGGAACTTGTACTTGAACACGGCGTCGTCGCCGGGGAACAGCGACTCCGACTTCGTTGACACCTCAAGCCGGTACTTCTCCTTCAGGTGCCCCATCAGGTTCCGCAGCGCCGCCGGGGCCGGTTCCGCGTCGCCGGTCTTGAGCTGCGCCGGCTGGAACAACCCGCGCCGCGGGCCGCGGTCGGGGGCGTTCGGGTCCACGATGACGGTGCGCGTCAGCCGCGGCTTCGGCAGCTCCAGCCCGGTGGCGTAGGCGATCACGTTCCCGGCCAGCTTGTACGCCATTTCGCCGCGGTGGAGCGGGCTCCCGGCCGGGCTCGGTGGCCGGCCGCTCGGCATGAACCGGTGCTCCTCCCAGTAGCCCGCCATCGGCCGCGGGCTGAACGCCACCACGGTCCTGCAGCCCTTCTCGAGCCCCTCCAGGCCGGCGAACTGCGCCAGCCCCGGGTCGCGGTAGAACGCCGTCCAGATGGCGTGCGACGCCGGGAGCGGCCGCAGCTCGTTGTTCGGGAACAGCCGCTTCATCAGCGCCCGGAACGACTCGGTAAACTCCTTGTCGCCGCAGCACGCCTCCGCGAACAGGAACCCGCCCTCCTCGACGTACTTTTGCAACAGCTTCTCGTTCGTCGAGAGCCCTTCGCCCTGCAAGCCCACGAACGGGATGCGGCCGTGGCCGTTCAGGTACAGCACCGGCGACTGCACCAGGATGCCGACCTCGTTGAGGATGGCCTGGTCGGTCTCGAGCGCCTGGCGGCGCGGGTCGTACACCTGCCACGCCAGCGGCACGCCCTTGAACAGCTCCTTGCTGGCGAACTCGACCAGGTGGCGGGTGTCGTTGTGCTTGCGGTTCCAGCTCACCCGGCCGTCCTTCGTGACGCCGACCTCCTGGAACTGGCCGCTCGCCGGGTGCCGCGACGCGCCCCACGCGAACTTGCTCACCAGCACCGGGGTCCGCCCCTTCGACAGGAACAGCACCGCGAACGACGTGGACAGCACCTCGGCGGCGTCGATGCCGCGCGGCTTGTGGAACGCCCCGGTGCCCGGCTCCTGGGAGCGCAGCAGGTACTCGCACCCCTCGCGGTACCAGTCGTAGCGGCCGATGAAGCGCTCTCCCGACAGCCGGCCGAGCCGCTCGATGCCGTACACGTTGTAAAAGACGGACTTGC
Source organism: Urbifossiella sp. (assembly GCA_035629595.1). Classification (GTDB taxonomy): domain Bacteria; phylum Planctomycetota; class Planctomycetia; order Gemmatales; family Gemmataceae; genus Urbifossiella. The sequence goes on from DASPHQ010000824.1 coordinate 3,325, forward strand.
CCGAATCGAAGCTGAAGTTCGCGGCGATCCAGTTCATCCCGCGCGCGATCGCGGTGTTCTCGGCGTACACGCCGCAGTTCACCGCCACGCCGGTGGCGGGGTCGAGCCCCTGGGTGCTCTCTTCGAGCCCGAGTCCGGCGATGAGGAGGCCGCACACCCCCGCTACCGTCATGGTAAAGCTGACGTCGCTGCTGCTGGTGCCGATGTTGTGGTACTTCCACCCGCCGGTCGTCGGCGTGACCTGCGCCTGGTTGTCGGTGTAGTGTTTCAGGATGGCCCGCCACACGTTGTCGTCCACCCGCGCCCCGGCCTGCTTGGCGGCGTACAGGCCGAGCAGCGCGTACTGCGTGTTCGACCCGTCGCCGAGCGAGTTGCCGCCGCCGCCGTAGGACCAGCCCTTGAGGTCGCCGCCCCGCAGCCCGATGGCCTCCGCGACCAGCCAGTCGGCGTTCCGCTGGATGATCGGCAAATCCTTCGGCTGCCGGGCCTCGGCCAGCGCCAGGTTCTGCAGCCCGACGACGTAGGTCTTGCTCGGTTCCAGCTTGCGGAGGTAGTCGAGCGCCTTGCGGACCGACTCGTCCTTCTCGGTGAGCCCGGCGTTGAGCAGCGCCAGCGTGGCCAGGGCAGTGGTGCCGCCGTCCATGTTCACGACGAAGTTCAGGACGAACTGCTCGCCCTCCCAGCTGCCGGTGGCGCGGTTCTGCTTCGACTTGAGGAACTTGACGCCGCCGTCGATCCCCCGGCGGACACGCTCGACCAGTTCCTCGTCGGCCTTGCCCTGGGCCGGCGGAGCGCCGGGCGGTTGTGCCGGGGCCGGGGAGGGGAGAAAGACGAGGGTGCCGATTCCGGCGACGAGAATCGTGGACAGAATAAGCCGCGTCATGCCGAACGCCTCCCCGGGAACCGACAGCGGTATTGTACCGCGGCGCGAAACGGGAGTGGTGGAAACGAACGAAGCCCACCCGTGGCAACGGGCGGGCTTCGCGCGGCGTTGGCGCTCGACAATCAGCCGAAGGCCAGCCCCGGTTTGGGTTGTACGTCCGGCGCCGGTTCGGGGGCCGCGACCGGCGGCGGGGCCGGGGGCAGTTCTGTCTTCACCTCCGCCAGCGGCACCCCCGCGAACACCCGCTCCACCTCGACGGCGTCGAGTTCCTCGTGGAGCAGCAGCGCGTCCGTCAACCGGTCGAGCTTGTCGCGGTTCGCCGACAGCAACTCCGACGCGCGGTCGAGGGCCGCGGTCATGATCCGCTGCACCTCCTCGTCGATGATCTTCGCCGTCCCCTCGGAGAAGTCGCGCGGCTCGTTCATGTCCCGGCCGAGGAACACGTGCTCGTCGTGCTGGTGGAAGTAGACCGGCCCGAGGCGGTCGCTCATGCCGAACTGCGTCACCATCACGCGGGCCAGGCGGGTGCCCATCTTCAGGTCCATCACCGCGCCGCTCAGTGGCTCGCCGACCACCAGCTTGTCCGCGGCGCGTCCGCCCATCATCATCACCAGCCGGGCCTGCAACTCGCCGGCGGAACGGTCCACGCGGTCCTCGTCGTGCTGGAACATCGTCACGCCCGCGGCCCGGCCGCGCGGGATGATCGTCACCCGGTCCAGCTTCTCGACGCCGGGCTGCAGCCACGCAGCCAGCGCGTGCCCGGCCTCGTGGACGGCCGTGCGGCGCTTCTCGGTCTCGGTGAACGGCTCCTCGCGCAGCGCCCCCAGGCGGACGCGGTCGGCGGCCTCGTCGAAGTCCACCTGTTCGAGGTGGTTCTTGCCGGCGCGGGTGGCGGCCAGGGCTGCTTCGTTGCACAGGTTCCGCAACTCGGCGCCGCTCATGCCGGCCATGTTGCGGGCGATCCGCTCCAGGTCCACCTCGTCGGCCAGCGGCTTGTTGCGCGTGTGGACCTTGAGGATTTCGAGCCGCCCGCGCCACGCCGGCTTGTCCACCGTGATGTGCCGGTCGAACCGGCCCGGCCGCAGCAACGCCGCGTCGAGCACGTCCGGCCGGTTCGTCGCGGCCATGACGATGACCGTCTCCGTCGGCTGGAACCCGTCCATCTCCGAGAGAATCTGGTTGAGCGTCTGCTCGCGCTCGTCGGACCCGCCGCCGACGCCGGCCCCGCGCATCCGGCCGACGGCGTCGATCTCGTCGATGAAGATGACGCACGGCGAGTTCTCCTTCGCCGTCTTGAACATGTCGCGGACCCGGCTGGCGCCGACGCCGACGAACATCTGGATGAACTCGCTGCCGTTGATGGAGAAGAACGGCACGTTGGCCTCGCCGGCGGCGGCCTTCGCCATGAGCGTCTTGCCGGTGCCGGGGGGGCCGACCAGCAGCACGCCCTTCGGCACCGTCGCCCCAAGCCGCGTGAACTTCACGGGCTCCTTGAGGTAGTCCACGATCTCCTGCAGCTCGCGCTTGGCCCCCTCCATGCCGGCCACGTCCTCGAACGTGATCCGGCCCTTCCCCTTCTCGTACCGCTTGGCCGGGCTGCGGACGTAGTTGTTCAGGAACCCGCCGCCCATCGGGTCGCGCATCTTCGGGAGGAAGAAGAACACGAACAGCGCGACGAGGACGCCGATGAGTAGGACGTTCACGATCAGCGGCGCTAGCCACGTCGGCTCCTCGCGCTTGCCGACGCTCAGCTTGTCGGGCACGGCGAGGTTCTGCTTCGCCAGCGCCTCGCGGTACGCGTTGTCCTTCGCCTCCCACTCCTTGATCATCTTCTCCTGGTCGTCCACGCGCGGCAGGCTGACGGTGAACTCGCCGCCGCGCAGCCCTAGCGTCTTGGCCGGGTCGGCGCTGCTGTCGCGGACCTCGCCCTTCACGCGGTCGGGGCCGACGAACGTGAGCTTCTTGACCTGCCCGGCGTCGACCAGGGTGCGGAACTCGGTGTAGCTGATGTCCTTGGTGACGTTCGAGAACCACAGGACGAACGCGATCACCGTGATGACCGCGAGTGCGATCCAGCCGCCGGGGAGGAGGGGGCTGCCGCGCTTGGCCGCGGGGGGTGTGGGGGGAGGAGGAGGCATACGGTCCCTCGTGCCGGGGCAGGTGACCTTATTCTACGGCGTGAGGGGAGCGAATAAGGTGCCGATGCGAAAGCCCCGGGACGGCGGTCCCGGGGCTTTGATGGGGTAACAGCTTACGACGCCGGCGGCGCTTCCGGCGGCGGCGGTTCCGCGGCCGGCGGTGCCTCAGCGGCCGGGGGCGGCGGCTCGGCGGCCGGCGGCTCGGGCGGCTTCGGCGCCTCCTCGGGCTTGAAGAACGCGGCCAGCTCGCCGAACGTGTTCAGCGGCGCCTTGCCGGTCTTCTTGGCGGCCGTCAGCTTCGGCAGCGGCTTCGGCGGACCGGCCTTCCGCGGCGGCGGGGGTGGCGCGGCCGGCCTCGGAGCCTCGTTTGGTGCCGGTCCTTCACCCGCCGACTGCGGTTGCGGCCGCGGTTGGAAGCCGGGGCGCGGACCACCGGGGCGCGGCCCGCCCGGCCCCTGCGGGCGCGGCGTGAAGCCGGGCCGGTCGCCGCGCGGCTGGTACGGCGGCCGGTCGCCCCGCGGCGGCTGCGGCGGCCGATCGCCCTGCGGCGGGCGGTCGCCCTGCTGCATCGGCGGGCGCTCGCCCTGCTGCGGCCGCTCCCCGCGGTCGCCGCGGTCGCCGCCACGGTCGTTCCGCTCGCCGCGATCCCCCCGCGGCGGCGGGCCGCCCTGGAAGCCGCCGCGACCGCCACCGCCGCCGGGCGGTGGCATCCGCCGCTCCTGGCCGGGCGGGATCATGGTCAGCGAAATCTTCTTCTCGCCGGCCTTCACCTCGATCACCCACACGTTCACCACGTCGCCCACGGCCACCACGTCGTAGGGGCTCTTGATGTACCGGTTCGCCATCTGGCTGATGTGAACCAGGCCGCTCTCCTTGAGGCCGATGTCCACGAACGCCCCGAACGGGACGACGTTCAGCACCGTCCCCTTCAGCTCCATCCCGGGCGTGATGTCCTCCAGCTTCAGCACGCCGGTCTTGAAGATCGGCGGCGGCAGGTCCTCGCGCGGGTCGCGGCCGGGGCGGGCCAGCGCGTCGAAGATGTCGCGCACCGTCGGCTCGCCGACGTTGTGCCGGCCGGCCACGTCCGCCGGGTTCGTCTCGTTCAGCTTGCCGCGCAGCTCGTCCAGCTTCGCCTTGTCCTTCAGGTCGGCGGCCGTCAGCCCCAACTCGCTCAGAATCTGCCGCGCGAGGGGGTAGCTCTCGGGGTGAATCCATGTCGCGTCGAGCGGCTCGGGCGAGTCGTTCAGCTTGAGGAACCCGGCGGCCTGCGTGAACCGCTTCTCGCCGAGGCCGGCGACCTGCATCAGCTGCTCGCGGCTGGTGAACGCCCCGTGCCGCTCGCGGTGCTCGATCACCCCGCGGGCGACGAGCTGGTTCATCCCCGACACGTGCCGCAGCAGCGGCACGCTCGCCGTGTTCAGGTCCACGCCCACGGCGTTGACGCACGAGCTGATGACGCCTTCGAGCGACTCCTTGAGGTGCTTCGGCTTCACGTCGTGCTGGTACAGGCCGACGCCGATGTGCTGCGGGTCGATCTTCACCAGCTCGGCGAGCGGGTCCTGGAGGCGGCGGCCGATGCTGATGGTGCCGCGGGTGGTGGCGTCGAGGTTCGGGAATTCCTCGCGGGCCACCGGGCTGGCCGAATAGTCGCTCGCACCGGCCTCGATGACGATGACGTACGCCAGGTCGGCCGGCGCCTCGGGGAGCCCTTCCAGGCTGATCTCGGGCGCCTTCGGCGGGGGCGGCGGCGCGGCCGCGACCTCGGCCGTGGTCACGGTGGCGGCGTCGGGCGCCGCGGCGCCGGTCGTCTCCACCGTGGCCGGCCCCGCGAGCACGTCCGTCGTGAGCGTCAGCGACGACGACAGGGTGATGGGGTCGGTGGAGGTGTGAGTGTGAGTGTGTGTGTGAGTGTCCGTGTGGGTGGTCGTCGTCGCTTCCTGAACGACCGGCTCCGGTCCGGCGCTCACCGACTCGGCCACGGGCGGCACCGGTGCGGGCGGGTTCTCACTCACACCCGCACTCGCACTCACACTGGGCACCGGGTTCAGCCGGCGGTTCTCCAGGTCGGCGATGAGGTCGGCGACGAGCTGCTCCGTCTCGCGGCAGCCGGTGCCGTTGCCGATCGCCACCACCGAGAGCTGGAACTTGCGGACCAGCTGCTCGAGCTTCCGCTTCGCCTCGGCCTGGTTCTTCCGCTGGCCGTGCGGGTAGACGACCGCGTCCTCCAGCAGCTTGCCGGTCTCGTCGAGCACGGCCAGCTTGCAGCCGGTGCGGATGCCGGGGTCCACGGCCAAGACGCGCTTGCCGCGCAGCGGCGGCTGCAGCAGCAGGCTGCGGAGGTTGCGGGCGAACACCAGCACGGCGTGGTCCTGGGCGCGCTCGGTCAGCTCGCGCCGCATCTCGCGCTCGAGGCTCGGCAGCACGAGCCGGTCGAGGGCGTCCACCATCACCGTGAGGATGAGGTCGCGGTGCGGGTGGTCGGCGACGTTCAGGTGGTAGGCGGCGATCTCGCGGGCGGTGTCGCGGTTGATGTCGAGGTGGACCCGCAGCACGTTCGCCTTCTCGCCGCGGTTGATCGCCAGCACCCGGTGCGGCGGGATGTCGCGGACCAGTTCCTTGAACGCGAAGTACGGCTCGAACTCCTTCCCCTTCCCCTCGGGGAGCGTCTCGATCTTCGTCGCGGCGATCTGGCCCACGTCCCAGATGAAGTTCCGCAGCGGCCCGCGCACGTCGGCCTGGTCGGCGACGATGTCGGCGAGCACGTCGCGGATGCCGCTCATCACCTCGTCGGCGTTGAGGAGCCACTTGTCGGGGTCCACCAGCCCGGCGACGACGGGGTCGAGGTCGTTGACGGCGGGGTCGCGGAAGTAGATCGCCTCGGCGACCGGGCCGAGCCCCTTCTCGCGGGCCTCGGTGGCCTTCGACTTCTTCTTCGGCTTGAACGGCAGGTACAGGTCCTCGAGCCGCTTCGGCGTCTCGGCCGCGAGGATCGCCTCGACCAGCCCGTCGGACAGCCGGCCCTGGTAGGCGATGCTCTTGAGGATCGTCCCCTTCCGGTCGGCGAGGCTGCGGAGCGACTGCACCCGCTCCTGAATCCGGCGGATCATCTCCTCGTTCAGCCCGCCGGTGCGCTCCTTGCGGTAGCGGGTGATGAACGGGACCGTGTTCTCCTCGTCGAGCAGCCCGACGACCGCCTCGACCTGCTGCTTGCGGATCTGGAGGTCTTGCGCGATCCGGCTGAGGTCGTGCGGCTGCGGCGCCGGCGG
>DASPHQ010000825.1:0-3747 GCA_035629595.1 Urbifossiella sp.
CGTGAACGCCGCTAGCCGGGCGGTGCGGATGAGGCTGCCGACGAGCGGCACCAGGTACACCGCCCGCGCCCACACCCGCCGCCCCCGCTCCGACCGCCGCAGCACCGCCCGCGCCGCGAGCGGCCCCAGAATCAGCACCGCCGCCGGGAGAACGACCAGCTCCAGCGGGTGCCGGCCGAGCACGAGCACGAACTCGGTGACCGCCGGGAGCTTGAGGCCGAAGTCCTGGAAGATCTGGTCGAACTGCGGGAGGACGAAGCCGGTGAGGGTGGCGAACAGGGCGACGCCGAGCACCATCACCACGGCCGGGTAGAAGAGCGCCTCGGAGACGATGGTGCGGGTGGCGGCGACGGACCGGGCGTAGGCGGTGAGGGTGGCGAGGACATCGGGGAGGCGGCCGGTGCGGACGCCGGCGGTGACGAGGTTGGCGTAGTACGCCGGCACCCGGCCTTCCTGGCGGGCCAGCGCCTCCGGCAGCGGGTGGCCGGCGCGGAGGTCGGCGGCCAGCGCCGCGGTGACGGCCCGGAGCCGGCCGCGGCCCATGTCGCGGGCCAGGGCGTCGAGCCCCTGGTCGAGCGGCAGGCCGGCCCGGGCGAGGGCGGCGATCTGGTCGTTCAGCGCGGTCAGCTCGTCGGCCGTCATCCGCACCATCCTGCGCTCGCGGAACCGGGGTTCCCCACAGGACGCCGGCCGGCGGGCGCCGTTTCAGACGTGGGGCCGGTTTCCAACCGGCCGTCTCAGGCATGGCCGGTTGGAAACCGGCCCTACGTCAGAAGTCGCCGCCGAAGTCGCCGCCGCCGCCGTCGAACCCGCCCGCGTCCGCGGAGCCGCCGCCCCAGTCGCCGGCGCCGGTGTCGCCGCCCACGTCCCCGCCCCCCGCATCCCCGGCGTGGGCGTCCGAGCCGCCGAACATCCCGCCGCCGCCGCCGAAGAAGTGGCTGTACATCCACATCCCCGCGGCCGCGCCGAACAGGCCGCCGAGCAGCCCCGGCATGAACCCGCCGCCACCGCCGCCGCCGCCGCTGAACATCCGCACCACGGCGATGACGAGCCACACCCCCGCCAGCGCCGCCAGCCCCAGACACAGGTAGCCCATCACCGGCGACCGTGCCGGGGCGTCCGTCTCCGCCGGGCCGGGCTCGTGCTTCGCCCCGCCGGCCACGTCGGCGACGCGCGTGTCCTTCAGGTCGGCCGCGATGTACTCGACCGCCTTCACGAGCGCGGCCGAGCGGATGGCCTGCTTCTTCGCCTCGTCCGGCTCCTTGTTCGCCTCCTTGAACGCGGCCCCGAAGATCTCACGCACCTTGCGGTCGTCGGCCTCGGTGAACCCGCGGCGGGTCGTCTGCGCGTCGGCGAGCACGGCGATGCCGCCGACCGGCTGGAGGGTGACGAGGACGTAAAGCCCCTTCGCCTTGTCGGCCTGCCCGCTGTCCCGCGCCCACTGGGTCATGAACGCCCGCCACTTCGCCTCGTCGCGGTGCGCCGCCTCGGCCTCGGCCCGCAGCTTCCCGGCCGGCGGGGCCGTCACCGTGTCCACCGTCACGGCCAGGCCGTTGTGGAACTCGGCGGCGCGGAAGGCTTCCTTCGCCTTGTCGATCCCGTCGGTGGAGAACAGCTTTGCGGCGTCGAACACGTCGAGCTGGCCGGGTTGGGGGCGCGGCGGCGCCTTGTCGGCGCGGGCGGCGGGCGCGCCGACGGCGAGGGCCACGAGCAGGGCAAGGGTGCGGCGCATGGCGGGGGTCTCCGGGGGCGGTCGTATTTTACGCAGCGCGCGTGCCACACGGGTATCATACCCGTGTCCCGCGCCGCCCGAGGATTGTTGCCCGTGCCCCGCCTCCGCGCCACCACCGTCCTCGCCGTCCGCACCGCCGCCGGCGCCGCCATCGGCGGCGACGGGCAGGTGACGCTCGGCAACGTCGTCATGAAGAACGACGCCAAGAAGATCCGCCGCCTCCACGACGGCAAGGTGCTGGCCGGGTTCGCCGGCGCCGCCGCCGACGCGTTCAGCCTGCTGGAGCGGTTCGAGGCGAAGCTGCGCGACCACCAGGGGTCGGTGCCGCGCGCCGCCGCCGAGTTGGCGAAGGAGTGGCGGACCGACCGCGTGCTGCGCCGCCTCGAAGCGATGCTCGTCGTGCTCGACCGCGAGCACCTGCTGCTGCTCAGCGGCAACGGCGACGTGATCCAGCCGACGGACGACGTGCTGGCGATCGGCAGCGGCGGCCCGTACGCGCTGGCCGCGGCCCGGGCGCTGCTGGCGCACACGACGATGAAGCCGGCGGAGGTGGTGCGGCACGGGCTGGAGATCGCCGGCGACATCTGCATCTACACGAACCGCAACATCGACGTGGTGGAACTGTGACGCGGGGAAGCTGTCAGCTGTCAGCCGTCAGCCAGACCCGGGGCACCATCCCCGGCTTGGCTGATGGCTGACAGCTGACAGCTTTTCGGGAGTGACCATGGACCTGACCCCCCGGCAGATCGTCGCCGAGCTCGACAAGTACATCGTCGGCCAGGACGCCGCCAAGAAGGCCGTCGCCGTCGCCATCCGCAACCGCTGGCGCCGCCAGCAGCTGCCCGACGAGCTGCGCGCCAGCGTCACCCCCAAGAACATCATCCTCATCGGCCCCACCGGCGTCGGCAAAACCGAGATCGCCCGCCAGCTCGCCAAGCTCGTCGGCGCCCCGTTCGTGAAGGTCGAGGCGACGAAGTTCACCGAGGTCGGCTACGTCGGCCGCGACGTGGAGAGCATCGTCCGCGACCTCACCGAAGCGGGCATCGGGCTGGTCAAGCAGGAGATGCGCGCCGAGGTGGTGGGGAAGGCGCAGGAGCGCGTCACCGAGAAGCTCCTCGACCTGCTGGTGCCGCCGTCGAAGCCGGGCGGCCCGTGGGAGCCCGACCAGGAGCGCGAGGACGAGGAGAAGCGCGGCCGCACCCGCGAGAAGTTCCGCGCCAAGCTCGCGGCCGGCGAGCTCGAGGACCGGCCGGTCGAACTGACCGTCGAGCAGAAGCACGTCCCCGTGCAAATCTTCTCCGGCCTCGGCATGGAGAACATGGACGTGGACATGCAGGGCATGCTCGAGCGGTTCATGCCGAAGTCGAGCACCCCGCGGACGATGCCGGTCCGCGAGGCCCGCAAGGTGCTCACCGAGCTCGAAACCGAGGCGCTCATCGACCGCGCCGCCGTGACCGAGCGCGCCATCGACCGCGTCGAGAACCACGGGATCGTGTTCCTGGACGAGCTCGACAAGGTGTGCGGCCCGCAGTCCGGGCACGGGCCCGACGTGTCGCGCCAGGGCGTGCAGCGCGACCTGCTGCCGGTCGTGGAGGGGACCACGGTGAACACCAAGCACGGCCCGGTGCGCACCGACCACGTGCTGTTCATCGCCGCGGGGGCGTTCCACACGTCGAAGCCGGCCGACCTGATGCCGGAGCTGCAGGGCCGCTTCCCGATCCGCGTCGAACTGACCGACCTGGGCCGCGACGACTTCCTGCGCATCCTGACGGAGCCGCGCCACTCGCTGACGAAGCAGTACGCGGAACTGCTGGCCACCGAGGGACTAACGCTCGACTTCAGCCCCGACGGCATCGAGGCCATGGCCGACATCGCCTTCGAGGTCAATCGGACCACCCAGAACATCGGCGCCCGGCGCCTGCACACGATTCTCGAACGAGTGGTCGAGGAGGTCAGTTACGACGCCCCGGACCTGTCCGCCAAGGCCGTGCGGATCGACGCGGCCTACGTCCGCG
>DASPHQ010000826.1:0-5411 GCA_035629595.1 Urbifossiella sp.
CGTCCCAGGGGGCGGGTGTGGCGGGCGCGGCCGGCCCGAGCACGGCGAGCAGAACCGCGGCCGCCGCGAGGCGGCGGAGTGTCGCCGGTGCCGTCATCGCCGAGTCTCCCGGGGTGGTGCGCTCGTCCAGGGTGGGAGAGGGAGTGTGGTGCGATCTTACCCAGCGGCGGGGGTCGGCGTCAAACGTTTGTTACCGCCGCGTGACACGGCACCCCCCGCGCCACCCGTGTGCAACCCCTGTGCCTACAGTCTCCCGCCTTCCGGCCAGTGCCGCCAGTGGGTGTTGGGTGGTCGCATCGGCCGGTAGTGCGTCACGTCGCCGGTGCCGAGGACGCGGGCCAGTTGTTGGAACGTCTCCGACCCGCTCGGCCGCTCGCCGACGACGAGGTCCGGGTGGTGCCACTCCTCCAGTTGGAGCAGCAGCTCCATCTCCGGGCGGACGCTGACCCGCCGCTCGTCCGGCGTGGCGAGAACCTGATCGCGCGAGACCGCCGCAAGGTAGCGGCACAGTTCGAACACCTGGACCCGCGGCTTCGCTTCGAGGTCGATCCCGTGTCGGGCGTACTCGTCCACCGGCGGGAGCGGGACGGCCTGCCCGCGCAGCACGACGTGGCCCGCACCCTCGACCACCGACATCCCGTCGTCGGGGTCCAGCCACGATCCTTCCTCGATGGGATAGACGGTGCGGTAGTCGTTGTTCGGTTTATTGACGAGGTATTGCTCGTAAGCCGCTCGGCTGACGTAGTTCTCGGGCGTGTCGCGGTTATGGAGACAGCTCGCGAAGGTCTGGATGTACGTGTCCGGTATCCCATTCCGAAACGAGTACCCGAACACCTCGATTGCGAGAGCCCAGTCCGCCGCGGACCTGTAGAGCGAGAGTCGGGTCGCGGCCAGGTAGACGTACCCGTTGTCCAGCATCGGGAAGGTGTAACTGTCGCTGCAGCGATCGAGTATTGCCAGGATCCGGTCCTGCTCGGACGCCATGAACACCTCCTCGCTAGCACGGGTGCGGTTCGGAGCCGCCTGCGAAGGTAACGTCAGGACTTGCTGGTTGCCACTCCGGCCGTTCCGCCGAGCACGTCCAGCAGCAGCCGGTACGTCGCCTCCGGCTCCTCGTCGCCGGCCTTGAGGCGGAGGTACAGGCTCTTCTCGTCCACCACCTTCACCCGGTTGCGGCTGAACGCCTGCAACTGCTCCGCCGCCTTGCGGTTCCGGTAGCTGAACACCAGGTCCGGGCCGTCGCGGTGGACGCCGGCGATCTTCCACCGCACGCACAGCAGCCGCACCTCCGTCGCCCGCAACAGCCACTCCACCGGCTCCGGCGGCGCCCCGTAGCGGTCGCGCAGCTCCTGGCGGAAATCGGCCAGCTTCTCCGGGTCGCGCAGCCGGGCCAGCCGACGGTATACCTCGATGCGCAGCTTCTGACCCGGCACGTAGTCGCGCGGCAGGAACGCCGGCCACGGCAGATCGACGTTCACCTCCACCGCTTCCTTCGGCGGCTGCTGCTTGAACGCCCGCACCGCGTTCTCCAGCAGCTGGCAGTACAGCTCGTAGCCGATGGCCGCGATGTGGCCGCTCTGCTCGGAGCCGAGGATGTTGCCGGCACCGCGGATCTCCAGGTCGCGCATGGCGATCTTGAACCCCGCCCCGAGCTCGGTGAACTCCTCGATCGCCTTCAGCCGCTTCTGCGCGTTCGGCGACACCAGCTTCAGCGGGTTCACGATCAGGTACGCGTAGGCCCGGTTCCGCGACCGCCCCACCCGGCCGCGCAGCTGGTGCAGGTCCGCCAGCCCATAAGTGTCGGCGTCGTCGATCACCATCGTGTTCGCGTTCGGGATGTCGAGGCCGCTCTCGATGATGGTCGTCGCCACGAGGATGTCGGCCTCCTTGCGGACGAACTTCACCATCGCCGACTCCAGCTCGTCGGCCCCCATCTGGCCGTGGCCGACGACGATTTTGGCCTCGGGAACGAGCATCTGCACCTTCGCCGCGATTTCGTGAATGTCGAAGACGCGGTTGTGGACGAAGTACACCTGCCCGCCGCGCGTCATCTCGCGGAGGATGGCGTGCCGCAGGAGTTGATCGTCCCAGCGGATGATGCGCGTCTCGACCGGCTGGCGCTCGGGCGGCGGCGTCTCCAGGTTCGAGATCTCGCGGATGCCCAGCAGCGCCGAATGCAGCGTCCGTGGGATCGGCGTCGCGGTCATCGTCAGCACATGCACGGTGGCGCGGAGCCGCTTCAGCCGCTCCTTGTGCTCGACGCCGAAGCGCTGCTCCTCGTCGATGACGACGAGGCCCAAATCCTTGAACTTCACGTCCTTCGACAGCAGCCGGTGGGTGCCGACGATCACGTCGATCTCGCCGGCCGCGAGCCGCTTGAGGGCGTCCTTCGTGGAGCCGTGCGACTTGAACCGGTTGACCACGCCGACCGCGAACGGGTACTCGGCGAACCGCTGCGTGAACGTGCGGTAGTGCTGCTCCGCGAGCACCGTCGTCGGCACCAGGATGGCGACCTGCTTGCCGCCGTCCACGGCCTTGAAGGCGGCGCGGATGGCGACCTCCGTCTTGCCGTAGCCCACGTCGCCGCAGATGAGGCGGTCCATCGGCTTCGGCTTCGTCAGGTCGCCCTTCGTCTCCAGGATGGCGGCGAGCTGGTCGGGCGTCTCCTGGTACGGGAACGCGGCCTCGAACTCGGTCTGCCACTCGCTGTCGGGCGGCAGCGCCTCCGCGGCGACGGCCTGCCGCACGGCTTGCAACTGGATCATGTCCGCGGCCATGTCGCGGACCGCCTCGCCGACGCGCTCCTTCTTCCGCCCCCATGCGGTGCCACCGAGCTTCGACAGCTCCGGCTCGGTCGATTGCCCGCCGACGTACTTCTGAACCAGGTCGATCCGCGACGCCGGGACGTACAGCATCACGCCATCGCGGAACTCCAGGACGAGATTCTCCTCCTGCACGGCGGCGTCGGCTTCGACCTCGGCCGTCCGGTCGAGCATGACCATGCCGCGGAAGCGGCCGATGCCGTGGGCGACGTGGACGACGTAGTCGCCGTCGTTGAGTTCGAGGAAGGTGTCGATCGCCCGCCCCTCGACGCGGCGGCTCGACCCCTTCGCGGCCGGCGCCTTCACGCCGTGCGGCTGTTGATCCTTGTGGAACAGCTCGTGACTGCCGAGGACGACGTACCCGCTCTCGACCAGCCGGAAGCCGGCGCGGACGTGGCCCGTCACCAGCTTCAACCGCTGTGCGTCGGCCAGCCGGCCGGCCTTCAGCACGTCCGTCAGGCGGTGGCACTCGGCCTCGGTCTGGCAGGCGATGAGCACCCGGCTGCCGTCGTCCGCGGCGATGGCGTCGAGTTCGTCGCGGACGCGCTGCACGTTGCCGCTGAACCGCTCCACCGACTCGACCCGCAGGTGGACCGACGCCTCCACGCTCGGCCGCGGCAGCGCCGACACCGCCACCGTCGGCAGCTTCAGGAGGTTGGCGAAGGCGCCGTCCACGGTGAACAGGCCGGTCGTGTCGCCGACGCGCTCGAAGAACAGCTTGGCCTGTTCCTTCAGGTCGCCGGGCTCGACCAGCGCCGCGACGGAGCCGGGCGGCAGGTGGTCGGTGAAGAAGCCGTGCGCCTGCCGGCCCGTCGCTTCGCCCACGGGGAGCAGTGTCAGCGCCGTGCGGGCGTCGAGGCTGCGCTGCGAACCCGCGGCGAAGGTGCGGAGCGATTCGAGTTCGTCGCCGAAGAATTCGAGGCGGACCGGGTCGGGGCTGTCGGGCGGGTACACGTCGAGGATGCCGCCGCGGCGGCCGAACTCGCCGGGATACTCGACCGCCTCGACGCGCTTGTAGCCGTTCGCCACCAGCCACGACACCAGCTCGTCGGGGTCGATCACCTCGCCGGCGGCGAGCTTCTTCCCGCGCGCCGTCAGGTCGGCCCGCGGCGGCACCGGTTGCAGCAGCGCGGCCACGGTGCAGACCACCAGCCGCGGGGGCGCGAGGGCGAGTTGTTGCAGCAGCCGCAGCCGTGACGTAGTGGCCGGGTCGAGCTTCCCCTTGTGGGTCGGCGGCGGCCACGCCTCCCAGGCCTCGAACACGGCCGGGCGGGCGCCGCTGAACGACGCCAGGTCTTCGGTCCACCCTTCGAGGTCGGCGGGGGAGGCGACCACCGCGAGGACGGTGGACGTGGAGTCGGCCGCGAGCGCCGCGACGGCGAGGGCGGCGGCCGAGCCCCAGGCGCCGTCGATGGTGCCGCTGCGGCCGGCGGCCAGCGCGGCGCGCAGGTTCGCCCAGCCGTCCGCGGTGTGGAGCGTCCGGGGGAGTTGCGTCAGTCCGTCCGTCGCCGCCGGGCCGGCGGCCGCCTTCGCCATCGCGGCGCGGTCTCCCCTCGGGTTGCGGTGTCGAATCCCTCGGTTTTAGCCCGGAGGGCGTCGGCGCGTAGCCCGGGGTGCAACCCCGGGCGGCCTGGGCGTGGTACGGAGGAGCCACGCACCTCGAACTCCGCCGACGCCCGCCCGGGGTTCCACCCCGGGCTACACGCCGACGCCCTCCGGGCTAAAACCGAGCCACCGTTCAGGCTTTCGACAGAGTACCCTCGGGTGAAACTGAGGCCCGAACGCACGCCCGTGACACGGGTGGGCTTTCTAGTGCTTTTCGCGGAAGCGCTGGCCGTCACCGCTCTCGTCCACCGCCCACGGGTCGCCGCGCATGTGGTAGCCGCCGTGCTCCTCGCTCTCCCAGAACCCGGGCCGGTCGTCCGTCATGAACTCGACGCCGCGCACCCACTTCGCGCTCTTCCAGGCGTACAGCCGCGGGATTACCAGCCGCACAGGGTAGCCGTGGTCGGGCGTCAGGTCGGCGCCGTCGTGCCGCAGCGCGAACAGCGCGTCGTCGGCGAAGAAGTCCTCGACCGGCAGGTTCGTGCTGAACCCGTACTCGCCGTGCACCATCACGAACTTCGTCGCCGGGCTCACCGTCACGTGCTTCAACAGCTCCGTCGTGGCGACCCCCTCCCACAGGTTGTTCAGCTTCGACCAGCGGGTGACGCAGTGCATGTCGGCGAACACCGCGACGCGCGGCAGCGCCGCGAACTCGGCCCAGCTGAATCGCTTGATCTTGTCCACGAGCGGGATGGGGAAGACGGTGAGGTCCCACGTCGCGGGGTCGAACGGCGGCACCGGGCCGGCGTGGAGCACCGGCCACTTGTGGGTGAGCACCTGCCGCGGCGGCAGCCGCTCCTCGCGGCGGGTGTCGGGAGAGACGATGGGGTCCATGGGGTTATCACAAAGCGTCTTGAAACGGCGGCCGGGGTTAGGGTACGACCGCCGGCATGACACGGAAGCCCTACGACACGGACCTGACCGACGCCCAGTGGGCGGCCCTGGAGCCGCTCCTCCCGAAGCCGAAGTCCGGCACCCCCAAGG
>DASPHQ010000827.1:0-5527 GCA_035629595.1 Urbifossiella sp.
CGGACGGTGTACTCGACCGGGGAGTGGCGGGAGGCGTTCGCGGCCAGGGCCGGGGTGAGTTCGTTCCAGTACCCCATCCCGATGACCGGGTGGGAGCCGGCGGCGTCGCCCCGGAGGGCTTCGAGGGCCAGGAACAAGTTCACCCGCTCCCACTGGAGGAGCGGCCGGGTGATGACGGCCCCGCGCTTCCACGGCCGGCCGAGGTGCTTCTCCACGACCGGCGACACGCCGGCGAAGTAGCTGACGACGACGCCGGCCGCCACCATCCCGATGAGGACGAGGGCGACGGCCGCCCCGACGGTGGCGAAGTCGACCGCCAGCAGCGGCGGCAGTGGCTTCATTCCGAGTCCAGCGCCTCGCGGAGGGCCTGGATGGTTTCGTGGAGGTGTTCGAGCGTCGGGTTGATGTCCAGCGCCTGGCGGAAGGCGCGGAGGGCGGCGCGCGGCTTCTTCAGCTTCAGGAAGCACTGCCCCATCCCGGCCGCGGCCCCGAAGTGGACGGGGTTCAGGCGCATCACGACCTCGCAGTCGGCGATGGCCTTCGGGTACTGCCCCGCCTTGAAGTAACAGATGGCCCGCTGGTTCCGCGCCTCGGCGAACTCCGGGGCGAGCGCGATCAGGTCGTCCAGCGCCGCCTTGCGGGCGGCGGGCTCGCTCTCGCGCACGGCCTGCTGCAGCGCCCAGTTCTCCTCGTTGGTGCCGCCGCGGAACCACACCTCCCACAGCGCGTCGGACGCCAGCCGCTGCACGAGCGGGTCGTCGTCGCGGAGGCGGGCGGCGAGCGGCTGGTTGCACCCCATCGTGCCGACGAGGCCCAGCGCCAGGGCCGACGCGCGGCGGGTGCGAACGTCGGCGGCGGCGAGGAGCCGCGACAGGGTGCCTTCGGTGTACTTGCCGCGGACCTCGTCCTTGAACCGCTGCACGAGCGGGCCGGCCCCGGCGGCCCAGAGCTCCTCGTCGTCGCCCGGGTTGAGCGGCGGCAGGCGTTCGAAGTAGGTGACCAACAGGGGGGCGGTCACGGGTCGGTCCTCGGGCGAGTCGCGGGACGGAGTCAGTGTAGGGCACGCGGGCAAGGGGGTGCAAGGGCGCTAGGCGTTGAGGACAGCCCGGGGACCGCCGTCCCCGGGCTTCGCACGCTCACCGCACCAGCCGCGCCAGCACCGCCATCCGCACCGCCAGCCCGTGCGTCACCTGGTCGAGGATCGCCGACGCCGGCCCGTCGGCCACGTCGGGCGTGATCTCGACGCCGCGGTTGATCGGCCCCGGGGCCAGCAGCAGGACGCCGGGCTTGGCGCGCGTCATCCGGTCGCCGTCCATGCCGAACAGGAGGCGGTACTCGCGGATCGACGGGAACAGGCCGCTCCGCTGCCGCTCGAACTGGATGCGGAGGAGGTTCAGCACGTCGCACCGCGGCAGGACGTCGTCGAGGTCGTGCGCGACCTCCACGCCTAGCTCGGCGACCTCCCGCGGGACGAGCGTTGTGGGGCCGCACACGATCACCTTCGCGCCGAGCTTCAGCAGCCCGTGGATGTTGCTCCGGGCGACGCGGCTGTGGGCGATGTCGCCGACGAGGCCGACGGTCAGGCCGGCGACGCGGCCGAGGCGCTTGCGGACGGTGAAGATGTCGAGCAGCCCCTGCGTCGGGTGCTCGTGGGCGCCGTCGCCGGCGTTCACCACGCGGACGTGCGACTGGAGGTGCCGGGCGAGGACGTGCGGGGCGCCGGGTGAGGAGTGGCGCACGACGACGGCGTCGATGCCCATCGCCTCGATGTTGCGGGCGGTGTCGATGAACGTCTCGCCCTTCGACGTGCTGGACCCGCCGGGGGTGAAGTCGAGGGTGTCGGCGCCGAGCCGCCGCGCGGCGAGGCCGAAGCTGACGCGGGTGCGCGTGCTGTTCTCGTAGAACAGGTTCGCGATCACCTTCCCCTTCAGCTCGTCGCGCTTCGGCACGTCGCCGAACCCGACGCCGATGTAGTCCTCGGCCGCGTCGAGCAGCCCAGTGATGTCGGCGGGCGACAGGTCTTCGAGGCCGAGCAGGTGACGCATTCCTCAGCTCCGTTTCAACCCACGCCCCGGTAGCGCCCGGGTGCGCTCCCCGGACCGCAACACGAACTCGCCGTTCACGATCACGTCCGTCACGCCCGTCGCGAGTGCCTTACCGTCGTCGTAGGTCGAGCGGTCGGCGATCGCGTCGGCGTCGAACACCACCACGTCCGCCACGAACCCGGCTCGCAGCAACCCCCGATCCGCGAGGCCGAACCGGCGCGCGGCGTGATTCGCGCACTTCATCACCGCTTCTTCCAGCGACCAGTCGCCGGCGCGGACGTGGTGGCCGAGGAAGCGGGCGAAACAGCCGGTACCGCGCGGGTGGGGGCGGCCACCGACAAAAATTCCGTCGCTGCCGGCCATCATCAGCGGGTGCCGCATCAGGGCGGGGATGTCCGCGTCCTGCCGCGCGGCGAAGTGACGGATCACGCACCCCGCGGCGCAGTTCGTGGCGATCAGCAGGTCGCACACGAAGTCCACGAGTGACTGTCCGGCGTCGGCCGCGGCGGCGATCAGCCCCTTCCCCTCGTAGTGCCGGTAGTCGTCGCTCGGCACGCTCGCCAGGCGGATCGTCTCGATCGGGAAGCGCGGCGACGCGAACGCCGCTTCCAGCCCGGCCCGCACCGTGGGTTGCTTCAGCCGCTCCACCGTCGCCGCGGTGCCGCCGGCGCACACCTCGGGCGGCAGCGTCAGCATCGACACCAGGGTGCTGCCGTACAGGTAGCAGTAGAGGTCGAACGTCACGTCCACGCCGCCGGCGCGGGCGGCGTCGAGCAGGGGGATGGTTTGCTCCGCGAGGCAGTTGAAGTGCGAGACGTGGACCGCGGCCCCGGAGCGGCGGCCGATGTTGAACACTTCTTCGAGCGCGGCCGGTGCCTTCTGCTCGTTGTAGCCGCGCATGTGGGTGACGTAGGCGCCGCCGAACGGGGCAATCTCGCGGCACAGCTCCGCCAGCTCGTCCTCGTCGGCATAAATGCTCGGCACGTAGTCGAGGCCGCTCGACAGGCCGACGGCGCCCTCCTCCATGCCGACGCGGATGAGGCGTCGCATCGCGGCCAACTCGGCGGCGGTCGGCTTCCGCGGGTCGAGGCCCATCACCTCCATCCGCACGTTCCCGTTCGGGATCAGCGTGCAGACGTTCAGGGCGCACGCGCCGTCGAACAGCGCCAGGTACTCGGCCACGCCCTGCCACGTCTTGCCGGGCGTGGGGAAGTTGCCGTTGAAGCCGGCGGTGTACTCCCGCATGTACGCCTGCACCGCCGCCGACCCGGGGGCGAAGGCCACGCCGTCCTGCCCGAGCACGTAGGTCGTCACGCCCTGGCGGATCGCCGCTTCGTGGTACGGATCGACCAGCAGGGCGAGGTCGCCGTGGACGTGCGCGTCCACGAAGCCGGGGCAGACGACCTTCCCGGCGGCGTCGAGGGTGGCTTTCGCGGCGGACGTGGGGAAGCGGCCGACGGCGGCGACGCGGTCGCCGGTGACGGCCACGTCGGCGCGGGTCCAGGGGAGGCCGGACCCGTCCACGACCCGGCCGTTGCGGATGAGGAGGTCGAACATCGGAGGGCCGTCCGGGTGGCGGGTTCCCCACACGATAGCCGTCGAGCGGGGTCGCGTCAGCGCCCCGCGGCGTTCCCGATGCTTGAACTCATGGGTGCGCCGCGGGGCGCTGACGCGACCCCGCTCAACGGCTATCGTGTTCCCAGCCTCCCCGACGCCAGCCCGGACCCGACATGGCATCGCCCGCATCGGTCCCGCACACCCGCATCCTGGCCGGGCTCGTCCTCGGGGCGGTCGCCGGGTGCCTGGTCAATTACCTGTTCGTCGGGGTCGGCGAGGACCAGCGGCCGGTCGTGCCGCAGTGGCTCCGGCTGCTCAACCAGAATGTCACCGAGCCGGTCGGCCAGGTGTTCCTGCGGCTGCTGTTCGTCACCGTCGTACCGCTCGTGTTCGCGTCGCTCGCCGTCGGCGTGGCCCAGATCGGCAGCGTCGGCGCGGTGGGCCGGGTCGGCGGGAAGACGATCGCGTACTTCCTCTTCATCACCACCATCGCGACCGTCATCGGCCTCGTGCTGGTGAACGCGGTCCGGCCCGGGGAGGGGCTCCCGCCCGGCGACCTGGCCGAGCTCCAGAAGCAGTTCGCGGCCGACTCCGGGCAGCGGAAGGCGGCCGAGTACACGGTCATGTCGTTCGTGAAATCGGTGGTCCCGAACAACCCCTTCCGGGCGGCCGCCGACCTCGAGATGCTCGGCATCATCACCTTCGCCCTGCTCGTCGGCGTCGGCCTGACGAAGCTCGAACCCCACAAGGCCGAGCCGGTGGTGCGGCTGCTCGAAGCGATCGGCGAGCTGATGGTCTTTATAATCACCATTGCGATGAAACTGGCGCCGGTCGGCGTGTTCTGCCTGATCTTCGCCACCACGTCGCAGCTCGGCTTCGCGCTGCTCGGGCTCCTGGGGAAGTACGTGTTCGTGGTGCTGCTCGGGCTGGCGATCCAGGGGGGGATTGTGCTGCCGGCGCTGGTCCGGCTGCTCGCCGGGTACGGGCCGCTCACGTTCTTCCGCAAGGCCCGGGCGTCGATCGTCACCGCGTTCAGCACCAGCTCGTCGAACGCCACGCTGCCGACGAACCTGCGCACGGCCGAGGTCGAGTTCGGGGTGCCGCCGCGGATCGCCGCGTTCGTGCTGCCGCTCGGGGCGACCATGTGCATGGCCGGAACCGCCCTGTTCGAGGGCGTCACCGTCATGTTCCTGGCGCAACTGATGCTGCCGGAGGCGATGCCGCTGGGCCAGCAGGCGCTGGTGGTGCTCCTGTGCGTGCTCACGGCCGTCGGCGCGGCCGGCGTCCCCGGCGGGTCGATCCCGCTCCTGATGCTCGTCCTGGAGACGGTCGGCATCCCGCCCGGCGCGATCGCCATCGTCCTGGGGATCGACCGCATCCTCGACATGTGCCGGACCACGGTGAACAACATCGGCGACCTGTCGGCCGTGGTCGTGGTGGCGCGGAGCGAGGCCGGGGGGGAGGTCGCCGCGGCCGAACCGCCTGCCGCAACGTGACCCCATGTGATTCACTTCGCCTTCTCGCGCCGCAGCACCCAGCGGACCTGCTCGCGGTCCGAGAAGTCCTTCGGGATGGTGTACGCCGACTGGAGCACGAGGGTCAACTCGTCGCCGTCCAGCTTGTACAGGCCGTAGCTGAGCCGGAACGCGCTCGCGGGCCACACGTGGCTTTGGTTTGGGTTCTTCGGGTCGTCCACGGTGAACGCGCTGATCGTTTCCTTCCCCACAGCCAGCCGCATCGGCACCGGCTCCTTGCGGCCGGGTTCGTGGATCATCACCCGGTCGCCGTCGATGACGAGCCGCACCCCGCGCTCGGGGGCTGACTCCTTGCCGTCGCGGGTGGACTGGTGGGTCCGCCACGACCCGCGGAGGCGGGCGAGTTCGGCCGGGCCGTCGTCCTGGCCGGCGGCGGGGGCTGCGAGCAGG
>DASPHQ010000828.1:0-9594 GCA_035629595.1 Urbifossiella sp.
GGCTCATCCTCCGCTGCTACCGGTTCGACTACCAGAGCCACAAGTACACGCCGAACGTGATGCTCGCGGTGCGGGCGGCCGGCGTGCTGACGGTGATCGGCCTCATCGCGGCGGTGGTGTACTTCAAGGTGCGGGAGCGGCGCCGGCAGACCGCACTCGCCCGGGTCGGAACGACGGCGGACGCGGGGCCCGGCCCCGGGGAGGACGCGACGTGCTAGACGGTAACAGGGGTCCGCTGCCGGCGATCGCCGAGCGCGCGTCGGTCATGGCCGACCTGTTCGAGCCGCTGTTCTGGTACATCACCGCCTGGACGACGGCCGGGTTCCTCCTGGTCTGCGCGCTCCTGACGTGGTGCTGCATCGCCTACCGGCGCAAGCCCGGCCGCATCAGCACGCCGCGCATCCTCGGCTCGCACCGGCTCGAGCTGTTCTGGACGGTCACGCCGCTGCTGGTGTTCCTCACGTTCTACGCCTGGGGCGTGTACGTGTACGACAAGGCCGTCCACCCGCCGGCCGACGCCCCCGAGGTGTACGTCATCGGCAAGCAGTGGATGTGGAAGGCGCAGTACCCGAACGGGCAGCGCGTCATCATCGGCGGCAACCCGAAGAACATGACCGAGGAGGACCGCCAGAACATCGGCGCCCTCGTGCTGCCGCTGAACCGCCCGGTGAAGGTGACGTTCATCTCCGAGGACGTGATCCACGACTTCGGCGTGCCGGCCTTCCGCCAGAAGATCGACGTGATCCCCGGGCGGTACGTCAGCACGTGGTACCAGCCGACGAAGCTCGGCGAGTTCCACGTCTTCTGCGACCAGTACTGCGGGGCGTGGCACTCGCTGATGGTCGGCAAGATCAAGGTCGTGCCGGCCGCCGAGTTCGACGCCTTCCTGGAGGGGAAGGGCGGCGCCCAGGGGTCGCCGAACCCGGTGGACGGGTCGCTGGCGCACAAGGGGTTGCAGCACTTCCAGCGGCTGGAGTGCAACACCTGCCACATCCCGAACGCCGCGATCGGCACCGGCCGGCACGCGCGGGCGCCGAACCTGGAGGGGCTGTACGGCCGCGACGTGCCGATCAAGGGCGGCATCACCATCCGGGCCGACGACCAGTACCTGCGCGACGCGATCGTGAACCCCGGCAAGCACATCGTCGAGGGGTGGGAGCGGGCGATGCCGGGGAACTACGGCACCCAGGTGAGCGAAGAGGATTTGAACGCGCTGATCGCCTACATCAAGTGGCTGCGGCCGGGCACCCAGCTGGGGCCGAACAACAACTCCGTGGCGCCCTACGGGGCGCCGCGGCAGACGCCGGAGACGAACAAGTCGCCGGGGGGGAAGCAGTAACATGAGCATTGTCATCGGCGACACCCCGCGGACGGCCCCGCCCCCGCCGGAGCCCGAGACCCCGCGCCGCAACTACCTCAACGAGACGTCCGGCTTCTGGTCGTGGGCGCTCACCGTCGACCACAAGCGGATCGGCATCCTGTACCTGGTGTCGATCACGGCGTTCTTCCTGGTCGGCGGCATCGCGGCCGGGCTGGTGCGCGCCAACCTGCTGACGCCGAACGGGGCGATCCTCACCGAGGACCAGTACAACAAGGCGTTCACCGCGCACGGCGTGGTGATGCTGTTCCTGTTCCTCATCCCGTCCATCCCGGCGGTGTTCGGCAACTTCCTCGTCCCGCTCATGATCGGGGCGAAGGACCTGGCGTTCCCGCGGCTGAACCTCGCCAGCTGGTACGTGTTCATGATCGGCGCCGCCTTCATGGTGTGGGGGCTGCTGTCCGGCGGCATCGACACCGGCTGGACACTCTACCCGCCGTACAGCTCGCGCTACTCGCACGCCAGCGTGGCGCCCGGCGTGTTCGGCGTGTTCATCACCGGGTTCAGCTCGATTATGACGGGCCTGAACATCATGGTGACGGTCCACAAGATGCGCGCCCCCGGCATGACGTGGGGCCGCCTGCCGCTGTTCATCTGGGCCATGTACGCGACGAGCTTCATCCAGCTCCTCGGCACGCCGGTGGTGGCGATCACGCTGCTGCTGCTGCTGGTCGAGCGCCTCGCCGGCGTCGGCATCTTCGACCCGAGCATCGGCGGCGACCCGGTGCTGTACCAGCACCTGTTCTGGTTCTACAGCCACCCGGCCGTGTACATCATGATCGTGCCCGGGATGGGCGTGGTGAGTGAAGTGCTGACGTGCTTCAGCCGCAAGAACATCTTCGGCTACAAGGCCGTGGCGTGGAGTAGCGTCGGAATCGCGGTGGTCGGCTTCCTCGTGTGGGCGCACCACATGTTCGTCGCCGGCATCAGTTATTATTCCGCGCTGCTGTTCAGCTTCCTCACCATGCTGGTGGCCGTGCCGAGCGCCATCAAGGTGTTCAACTGGGTGGCGACGCTGTACCGCGGGTCGATCACGTTCCAGGCGCCGATGATGTTCACGCTGGCGTTCCTGGTGCTGTTCACCGTCGGCGGCGTGACCGGCATGTTCCTGGCGACTATGGGGACCGACATCCACCTCCACGACACGTACTTCGTGGTGGCCCACTTCCACTTCGTGATGGTGGGCGGGATGGTGCTGGCGTACCTCGCCGGCATCCACTTCTGGTGGCCGAAGATGACCGGGCGGATGTACTCCGACTTCTGGAGCAAGACGAGCGCGACGGTGATCTTCGTCGGGTTCTTCTTCACGTTCGTGCCGCAGTTCGTGCTCGGCTACCACGGGATGCCGCGGCGGTACCCGAACTACCCGGAAGAGTTCCAGGTGTACAACGTGCTGTCCACCGCCGGGGCGAGCATCCTGGGGGTGGGCTACCTGATGCCGGCGGTGTACCTGACGCTGTCGCTGTTCTTCGGGCCGAAGGCGAGCGCCAACCCGTGGAGCGCGACGGGGCTGGAGTGGCAGGTGCCGAGCCCGCCGACGGTGTTCAACTTCGAGTACCTGCCGATCACGGTGTGTGGCCCGTACGAGTACGCGATCGGGGTGGACCAGATGGGGCGTGGGCTGCCGGAACCCCCGGGGGCCGGCGACGACAACCCGGCCACCCGGGTCGGCGCGACCCTGCTCCCCGGCCCCCAACCGAAGGAGACCGAAGTTGTCGGCTAGCACCCACGGGCACGGCACGGTGCTGAAGCACCACTTCGACAACCTGGAACAGCAGCACTCGGCCGAGCGGCTGGGGATGTGGTTCTTCCTGGTGACCGAGGTGCTGTTCTTCACGGGCATGTTCGTCGCCTACACCGTGTACCGCAACTGGTACCCCGGCGAGTTCGCGTTCGCCAGCAGCCACCTGCTGTGGTGGGTCGCCGCGATCAACACCGGGCTGCTCATCACGAGCAGCCTGACGATGACGCTGGCGATCCGCTCGGCGCAGCTCGGCGACAAGGCCGGCCTCATCCGCCGCTTGCTGCTGACGTTCGCGCTCGGCGCGGGGTTCATGGGGTTCAAGGCGTTCGAGTACGCCACCGACTATCACGAGAAGTTCGTGCCCGGCGAGATGTTCCGCACGGAGTACGCCCGCCCGCTTGCCGAGCTGACGGCGGACGACGCCAAGCGGAAGTTCGAGGGCCGGCCGGCGCTGACCCGCACGGAGGTCGAGAGCTACCAGTTCAAGGGCGAGTACGAGCACTGGTCGCAGGACCTGGCGAAGCGGAACTACGGCCGGGAGCCGGCGACCGAGGGGACGGTGAGCCCGGAGCGGGTGCAGCTGTTCCTGTGCTTCTACTACATCATGACCGGCATCCACGGCGTCCACATCATCGTGGGGCTCGGGTGCATCCTGTGGCTGGTGTTCGAGGCGTACCGCGGGGCCATCCCGCGGGAGGCGTACTCGAAGGTCGAGGTGATCAGCCTCTACTGGCACTTGGTGGACATGATCTGGCTGTTCCTGATGCCGCTGCTGTACCTGATCCGCTCCGGCGGCGGGCAATGACGGTAGCACGGAAAGCCCGGGGACGGCCGTCCCCGGGCTTCGCCCCCGAACACGAGGCCGCGATGGCGCACGACCCGCACCACAACCCCGGCGACCCGCCGACGCTGCACGACGTGGACACGGTGTCGAGCGTCGTCACCGTGTACGCCGTCGTGCTGGCGCTGGCGGTGGTGAACATCCTGCTGACCTTCGCCGCCCTGGGGCCGATGGCGCTGCCGGTGCAGCTCGGCATCGGCGCCGTGCAGGCGTGCCTGGTGGCGTGGTACTGGATGCACATGCGCCGCGGCGACACCGCGGTGACGCTGTCCGCGTTCACCACGCTGTTCTTCATGTTCATCTTCTTCGTGCTGGTGCTGGCCGACGTGCTGACGCGCTGGCGCGCGGCGATCTGACCCGCGCCGCCGCTTGCGGCGTTGCATCGCCGCAAGCGGCGGTTACCCGGTCGCCCGGCCGGACGGTTAGTCCTGTGATGCCGCCCCGCCGCCTCCTCGCCGTACTCGCACTCGCCGGGATCGTCCCCGTCGGCTGCAACCGCAACGCCGGCTACCCCCCGGAACTGACGTTCCCGCCGCGCGAGGACCGGCTCGTCCTGAAGCTGCCGACGACAACCCCGCCGCGCCCCGGCGAGATCGGCCGGCTCGACGCCGAGATCGCCGCCCTCGACGCCGCCGGCGGCCGCACCGCCGACCCCGCGGCACTGCCGGCCGCGGACCGGACGGCGCTCGGCGGCTTCCTCCGCGAGACGTTCGGCACCCCCGCCGCGCCGCGGCTCCCCGACGACCGCCTCGGGCTGACCGCCGACCTGCTGGCCGAGGGGAGCCGGCTATACCGCAAGCACTGCGTGCAGTGCCACGGCGTGTCCGGCGACGGCCGCGGGCCGACCGGGCCGTGGATCGACCCGCACCCGCGCGACTTCCGCCGCGGGGCGTTCAAGTTCGTGTCGTCCGGCGACGGGTGGAAGCCGCGCCGCGCCGACCTGCGGCGGACGCTCCGCGAGGGCCTCCGCGGCACCGCGATGCCGTCGTTCGCGCTGCTCCCGGACGACAGCCGCGAGGCGCTGGCGGCGTTCGTGGTGTACCTGAGCGTCCGCGGCGAGGTCGAGTACCGCACCCTGGCCGCGCTCGCCGACGAGGGCGGCGAGGGCGGCACCGACGGCGACGTGACCGGCTTCGCCCGCGCCCGGCTGACAGCGATCCTGGCCGATTGGGAGAAGGCCGACGCATCGCCGCTCGCGGCGGTGCAACCCTTCCCCGACGACGACGCGCGGCAGGGGCCGGACTACCTGGCGTCGGTGGCCCGCGGGCACGAACTGTTCGTGGCGGACGCCGGCGCCGGCTGCGCGAAGTGTCACGAGAACTACGGCCGGTCGGCGCCGCTGCGGTACGACGTGTGGGGCACGGTGGTGCGCCCGCCCGACCTGACGCAGCAGCGGCCGAAGGGCGGCGACCGCGCCGAAGATTTGGCGGCGCGGGTGCGGCACGGCATCGCCCCGGTGGGGATGCCGTCGCACGCGGCGCTGACGGACGCGCAGCTGACGGACGTGGTGCGGTTCGTGCGGGCGCTGCCGTACCCGCGCGAGCTGCCGCCGGACGTGCGGGCGAAGGTGTTCCCCTGAGCCGGCCCCGTCAGGGGTCGGAGCTCGCACGAATCGAGAAGGCTCCGACCCCTGACGGGGCCGGCTCAGGGCCGGGTTGACCGCGGACGTGACCGACACCATGACCGACGACCCGCTCCCGCCGCCGTCCGCCCCGCGCTGGCTCCACCTGTGGGCCGGCGCCACCGTCGGCGTGTGTCTCGCGCTGCTCGCCGTCGGGCAGATGGTCACCAGCTTCCGCGTCGGCATGGCTGACCCGATCTGGCCGACTACGCCGTGGCACCTCATCGACCACTACGAACCCAGCCCCGGCTACCTCGTCGAGCACACCCACCGCATCCTCGGCTTCCTCGTCGGCGGGCTCGTCACCGTGCTGGCGCTCGGCCTGTGGGGCACCCACCCCAGCCGCCCGGCCCGCTTCCTCGGCCTCGTCGCACTCGCCGTGCTCGTCGGCGCGTTCGGCGAGTTCCACCGGGCGCTCATCGCCCAGCGCGAATCGACCGACCCCGTCGTCGTCCCGGAGCGGATCGTCATCACCATGCTGGCCGCGCTCGCGGGCGCGGCGGTCCTGGCCGTCGGCGGCTTGATCGCCGGCACCCGGGGAAGTGTGGCCCGCGCCGCGGGGCTGGTCGGGCTCGTGTTCGTGATGATCCAGGGGCTCCTCGGCGGCTTCCGCGTCCGGCTGAACGAACTCGTCGGCACCGACCTCGCGGCCGTCCACGGCGTGTTCGGGCAGGTCACGTTCGCGGTACTGCTCACGGTCGCGGTGCTGACGGCACGGCCGCCGGCGTACCGGCTGCCGCGCGACGAGCGGCACACGCTCGGCCGGCTGTCGCTCGGACTCGTGGGGCTGCTGTTCGTACAACTCACCTTCGGGGCGTGGGTGCGGCACGCCCCGGATTCGCTCGGCCAGCGACTCCACCTCCTCACCGCGTTCCTCGTGGTGGCGGCGGCCGCGTGGCTCCTGCGGGTCGGGTTCGGCAGCCCGTCCGCCCGGCCGCGGGTCGCCGCGTGGGGCGGGGCGCTCGGCGTCCTCGTCGCCCTCCAGGTGACGCTCGGCGTCGAGGCGTGGATGGGAAAGTTCGGGCTGGTGACGCTTCCCGAATTCGAGACAGTCAGCGCGAAGCAGGCGGGCATCCGCACGGCGCACGCCCTCGTAGGAACGGGGGTGCTGGCCGCGGCGGTGGGGCTGACGTTGCGCGTGCGAGCGGGGGAGACGCGATGAGGAAGGTTGCCGCGGTCGAGGCCGAGGTCGCGCCGCTGGACCCGTTCGCCGGGCCGGCCGAGGAGGGACTTCCCGCCGTGCCCACGCGCCTCGCCGACTACTACGAACTCACCAAGCCGCGCATCGCGGTGATGGCGCTGTTCACCGTCGGCATCGGCTACCTCGTCGGCGCCGGCGCCGAGGCGTCGCTCGCGGCGCTGTTCCACGTGCTGCTCGGCTCCGGGCTGGTCGCGGCCGGCGGCAGCGCCCTGAACCAGTGGCTCGAACGGGACATCGACGCCAAGATGTTCCGCACGCTGAAGCGGCCGCTGCCGGCGGGGCGGTTGTCGCCGCGGGAGGCGCTGGCGTTCGGCGTCGGCCTCGGGGCGGTGGGGTTGGGCTACCTGTTCGCGACGCTGCCGTACCCGGCGGGGGTCGCGGCGGCGGTGACGTTCGTGAGTTACGTGTGGGTGTACACGCCGCTGAAGACGGTGACGGTGTGGAACACGGTGGTGGGTGCGGTGCCGGGGGCGCTGCCGCCGGTGATCGGGTGGGCGGCGGCGTGCGGGTGGGAGAAGCCGGGCGGGGCGTTCGCGCTGTTCTGGGTGATCTTCGTGTGGCAGCTGCCGCACTTCCTGGCGATCGCGTGGATGTACCGCGACGACTACGCCCGCGGCGGCCTGCGGATGCTGCCGCACGTCGATCCGACGGGGGGCAAGACGGCGTTCGTGATGGTGCTGACGTGCGTGGCGCTGATCCCGGTGGGGTGGGTGTCGATGGCGCTGGGGGCGGCGGGGTGGTTGTCGGTGGCGGGGTGTGCGGTGCTGGGGCTGTTGTTCCTGCGCGAGGCGGTGGAGTTCGCCCGCCGCCGCACCGACCGCCAGGCCCGCCGGGTGCTGCGGGCGTCGCTGCTGTACCTGCCGGGGGCGCTCGGGCTGGTGCTGCTGGACAACGTCATCGGGTGGTGACGAGGTGGGGCGCGGACGGGTGTCGCGGGGGTCAGTTGCGCGGCAGAAGGCGACCGACGCATGGAGCGGCTGGCGTTCATTGTGGCCGACCGCTTCCTCGTGAAGGGGGTCGGCCTACTGCTCGTACCGGGGGTGGGTGACCTGGACCCCCCGCTGCAAATCGGCGATCGGTTACGGCTGGTGCGGCCGGACGGATCGGAAGCTACGTCCTCGGTGCGGAGCCTCCACTTCGTTCACGCCCCCAACCCAATCCTTAACCCGTTCCTCACGCTGGCCGAGTTTCTGCCCACAGACGTGCCGTCGGGCACCGCCATCTGGGTGATGTCTGGCCCTGAAGCCGGCTGACCACGCCCAGGTCCCGCTGACCGACTATGGAAACCCCCAAGCGAAAAGCCTTCTGAGTCGGTGATGCGCTACTTCACCCCCGACCTGTACCTGCGCCACAACTCGCCGGACGACCGGATCGCCGACGCGGCGACGGAGGCCTGGGAAGAGTCGTTGCAGGCCTACCAAGCCCACCTCGAACACCTCCGGGATCGGTTGCCGACCCGCGTCCGGGAGCTGTCGGAGTTGTACCTCCACGACGCCGAGCTGCTCGCCCAGCAGGATGCCGTAACACCGGACTCCCTTGCCCCGACTGGCTCAGCCCGAGTGGCCCCGTTCTGGGTGCCGCAGTCGATCCTGTCCCTCAGGCAGGGCGATACGCTCGTCACACTCATTTACCACCTCCGGGACAACGTCCGCACGACGCCGGCGCCGCACGACTGGCCCTTCTCAAAGGGGCGCGTCGACTGGCTGTACGACGAGATAGACACGTCCGCCGAGTCGTTCCTCCACCGGGTGTTCCTGAGTGACGGCCGGCTGCTCGAAATCCCGTTCGCGTCCGTGGTGATCCACTCGGCCCCGCTGAAGGCTGCCAAATCGCGCGAGGCCGTCCGGCACAGCGCTTAGCGAATTCGACTGCCGAGGAGTGAGCGCCGGTACATCGCGGCGGGTGCTGCCGGACAACGTCATCGGTTGGTAACGCTTCGTCATCCGTGGCGGTCGTCGGCCGGGAGTGTCCGTCTCATTGCCGCCGCAACCGCCCGGCCGTTTTCGCCGCTGGCCGCCTCCAGGGCACGGATCACCTTCGCCCGCCGCCCGGCCGGGTGGTTCTGGTTCAGCTTCCACTTCCCCTCCAGCGTCTCGACGCGCACGC
The DNA here is from genome assembly GCA_035629595.1 of Urbifossiella sp. Taxonomy (GTDB): domain Bacteria; phylum Planctomycetota; class Planctomycetia; order Gemmatales; family Gemmataceae; genus Urbifossiella. Next base: position 8,892 of record DASPHQ010000828.1, read on the forward strand.
GGAAGCCGACGATCTGCCCCAGCAGCCGGTCGGCGTAGGTCGTGTCGGGGTCGAACCGCCACGGCGCCGGCATCCCCGCTTCGAAGACGGCGACGGACCGCGCGACGATCTCCCGCAGGTCGTCGCGGTCCTGCACCAGTTCGGCCCGGCCGGCGGCGTGGACGGCGACGTAGTTCCACGTCGGCACCGCGGGCTCGTCCTCGTACCACGTCGGCGAGACGTAGGCGTGCGGGCCGCTGAAGACGGCCAGGGCCGGGGCGCCGGCGAGGTCGTGCCAGTGGGGGTTGGCCCGGGCGACGTGGCCGATCAGGGTGCCGTGCGGGCCGGCGTCGCGGTCGAGGAGGAACGGCAGGTGCGTGGCGAACGGCCCGCCGCCGCGGTTCGACACGAGCAGGCCGAAGGCGTGAGCCTCGATGAAGTCGTGGAGCGCGGCCGGGTCGGTCTCGGCGAAGTGCGGGGGGACGTACATGGGGTTCCGGTGCTGGCGACGCGGGTGACGCTTCCCACGATAGCACCGGCGAGAACGAACGGTCAGCCGGCCAGCCCCGACAGCCGCAGCACGCCGTCGGCCAGCGCCTCGATCTGCTCGCGCATCGCCAGCTTCGCCCGCCAGTCGGCCGGGATCGCCTCGACGCCGTAGAACGCACCCGCGATTTGGCCGTACACCGCACCCGTCGTGTCGGCGTCGTCGCCGAGGTTCACC
>DASPHQ010000829.1:0-3433 GCA_035629595.1 Urbifossiella sp.
ACCGACCACTGGGCCGTCAGCCTCATCCTGTCCCGGACGGGCGACTCCCCCGCCCTCATCCCCGCCGAGGCCCGCCCCGTGGCTGAAGCCCCCGCGACTAAGCCGCCGAGCGCGTCCGCCCCGCCGGCCCCGGGGGAGGACGTGTTCGCCAGCTACAACCGGTCCGTCACGCTGGACGACGTGGTCGGCTGGCACGTCGCGCACGACCACAAGGTTCACCACCGGGAGCCGGGCCGGGTGGAGTTCACCCGCGGCGGGAAGGAGGGCGGTCAGAGCTTCAACGTGAAGCTCGTGGACGGGATGCCGCTGACCTACAGCTTCTCCGACGCGGCCGGCATGCCGCCGAACAAGGGGCTGAACCCGTCGCAGATGCGGTGCGTGTACGAGCTGGGGGCGTGCGACAAGGTCACCATGAACCGGTTCTCGGACACGCTCCGGGCCGAGCTCGGCTGGCCGGCGCGGGGGAAGGCCGGGCCGCGCGTGGTCATCAACGGGCAGGCCGCGCCGGCGGCGGCCGACCCGCTCGCCGGGGACATCTTCCGCACGACCGACATGGCGAACGCCAAGCGGTTCGCGGCGGACCACGCCGGTCGGGCGCTGTTCGTGAAGGACTGGAACTGCTGGTACGTCTGGGACGGGCGGCGGTGGGTCGAGGACAAGGGCGGCACGTCGTCGCTGGCACTCGCCAAGGAGACTGTTCGGCGCATGACGGAGCAGGCCGCGGAAGCCGGCGCCGAGGCGTTCCGCCGCCGGGGTAGCGCCGTGGGTGAGGCCGCCGTGGCTGCGGCCGAGAAGGACCAGAAGGCGGCCGAGGACGCGCTCAAGTGGGCGAAGAAGAGCCAGGACGCCCGGCTTCTCGCGGGGATGCTGAAGCTCGCCCGCACCGACCTCGCCATCGACAAGGGTAGCGCGCAGTTCGACACCGCCCGCTACCTGCTCAACTGCCCGAACGGGACGGTGAACCTCCGCACGGGCGAGCTCCGGCCGCACGACCCGACGGACTACATCACGAAGCTCTGCCCGACGAACTACGACCCGGCCGCGGCCGCGCCCCGCTACCGGAAGTTCCTGGCCCAGATCCTGCCCGACGCCGCGGTCGCGGATTACGTCCGCGAGGTGGGCGGGTACGCCGCCACGGGCGAGGTGTCGGACCAGTCCGTCCACTTCTTCGTGGGTGATGGGAGCAACGGGAAGAGTGTGCTGCTCAAGCTCTGGGCGGAGGTACTCGGCGAGTACGCCGCCGCCGCCCCGCCGGAAGTGATCGCCGACCGGGGCGAGAGTCGCCACCCGACCGAGAAGATGATCCTGCGCGGCGCCCGCCTGGTCGTCTGCCACGAGTCGGCGGAGGGCGACACCCTCAACGAGCAGCGGGTGAAGGCACTGACGGGGTCGGACGCCATCACCGCCCGGGGCATGAAGGAGAACTTCTCCACGTTCTCGCCGACGCACACCCTGGTCCTGGCGACCAACGTCCTCCCCACCGTCACCGGCGACGATCACGCCATCTGGCGCCGGGTCCGGCTGGTCCGGTTCGACGTGCGGTTCTGGACCGAGGCCGACCGCAAGCTCTACCCGGACCGAGATTACCCCGACGATCTCCAGGCGGACGCCATGCTCGGGGAGCGGTTGCACCAGGAGGCCGAGGGTGTACTCGCGGACCTGGTGGCGAACGCTGCCGAGTTCTACGGCAACGAGCAGCGGCTCCGCCCGCCGGCCGCCGTCTCCGCCCTCGTGAAAGAGTACCGGGAGAGCGAGGATCACATGGGCCGGTTCTTCCGGGGGTGGCAGGCGGACATCAACGCGGCCGTTTCCGCCCGCACCTTCTACGAGTTGTTCGCCGCGTGGTTCAAGCGGGAAGTTGACAACGCCGCCCACCGCTGCCCGACCAACCGAGCCTTCGGGCTCCGTGCGGCCCGGGTGTTCGGCAAACCCCACGAAACCAACCGAGGCCGGTTCTACGGCGCATCCGAACGCCCCGCCGCTGCCTGATGGTGCTAGTGGTGCTTATGGGGTCGGTCCGGGTTACCTCTCACGGAAACCACCCTCCCTATAGGGAAGTAACCCAAAACGGACCCCATAAGCACCACTAGCACCACATAGGCAGGTTTCGGCCCGCGCCCCCGACGGGAAAGCATCGGGCAGTCACCCCACCCGGAGACTGCCCGATGCCGCACCTGACCGACCTTGTCGCCATCCACGCCCACCTCAAAGCCGCCGTCGTCAACCGCGACCACTTCGTCATCCTGGCGGCCGGGCCCGGCCGCCTCGCCCTCATCACCCTGGCCGCCCGGCTGGTCCGCGAGGGCGCCACCCACCACGAGCTGAGCGGTGGGCTATTCCAGCTCGGGTCTGTGGCCGGCGGCCCGGTCGAGGGCGTGGCCTTCCTCACCGTGCCGAAGGGGAAGATCGACCGGGCCGCGCTCTACGCCTGCCTCGCCCACATGGCCGGCGCGCTGGGGCACGACATGGACCCCGACGACTGCACGGCCGACCTGTTCATCCTGTCCGAGTACCGCGACATGCTCACCTCCGCCCTCCTTTACTTCGCCAGCGCCTAGCGGCCCCGTGCTGCCCTGATCCCGATCGGCCGGGGCAACCTCGTCGGGCTGGCCGATCGCCCCGCCTCGCACGTCCTATGCGATGCCAGGAGGTGCCCCAGGACGGGGGTAGGGGGGTGGGTCGATTTTTAGGCGGTGTCGCCCAGACAGACCGTCCTGCCAGCATCCGAAAAATTCCTGTCTTGGACGCAAGGGGGTACTTCGCGAGGGGGGTATACCCCGGTTTTGCCTGAGAAACCCGGGGTTCGTCCGCTGACGTGACCGCCAAGAACGCATTTCGCTCATCCCGACCCGACAACCGAGGCCCGATCATGCCCGACGAACTGTCGCCGGCCGCGCCGACGCGCGCCGAGCGGGAGAAGATGCTCGCCGACGTGGACAAGCTCATCTGGTCCCTTGTGCGCCGGGGTGGCCTGCCGACGGAGGAGGACGTCGAGGACGCCGTGCAGGAGGGGCGGATGTTGGCGTGGGAGCTGACGCTGAAGTTCGACCCGACCCGCGGCGTGAAGTGGTCCACCTACTTCCACACCGCGGCGGCCCGCCTGCTGGGCAAGCAAGCCGGAACCGTGAAGTGCAAGGCGACGCTTCAGTTGCCGGACGACTGGGACGCGGCCGCGGAGGTCGCGAGCCCGGCCGAGGACGAACCGGCCGCGCCCGACACCGAGGTGCAGTTGTTCGATGCCGTGCAGCGGCAGCTAGTGGGTGGCCTGCTCGACGCGCTCGCGCCGAATCCGGCGAAGGGAAACACGGCTCTGAGGCAGGCGGCAGCGCTCCCCGAACGGGACCTGGTCGAGGCCGTCGCGTTCGGCGGAATGACGTGCGCCGGCATGGCGATCCAGTTCGGGCAGGAGCCGAAGGTGGTTCGCACCCGGCTC
>DASPHQ010000830.1:0-2979 GCA_035629595.1 Urbifossiella sp.
CGGCGACGGCGACAAAGATGCCGAGCTGGGCCACGCCGTCCCCCTGGTCAGACCGGCGGCCGGGCCGCGTGCTGAAGGATGCGCTTGCGGAACATCTCCACCGGCAGCGCCTGCCCGAGCGACTCCAGCCGCTCGGTGCAGTGCGGGCGGAGGCCGGTGGCGTGGAACACGCCCTGCGCCCGCCGCTCGTCGTCCACCCCGGTCTGCTTGAACACGAACAGGTCCTGCATCGAGTAGTTGTCCCCCTCGACGCCGGTGACCTCGGACACCTTGACCACCTTCCGCGACCCGCCGATCAGCCGGCTCACCTGGATGACCACGTTCACGGCCGACGCGATCTGGCGGCGGATCACCCACAGCGGCAGGTCGAACCCGGCCATCCCGACCATCACCTCCAGCCGCCCGAGCGCCTCCCGCGTGTCGTTGGCGTGGACCGTCGTCAGGCTGCCGTCGTGGCCGGTGTTCATGGCCTGGAGCATGTCCAGCGCCTCGGGGCCGCGGCACTCGCCGATCACGATCCGGTCGGGCCGCATCCGCAGGGCGTTGCGGAGCAGGTCGCGGCTGGTCACCTCGCCGGTGCCCTCGATGTTGTTCGGCCGCGTCTCCAGCCGGCCGACGTGCGGCTGCTGCAGCTTCAGCTCGGCCGCGTCCTCGATCGTCACCACCCGCTCGTCGTCCGGGATGAACGCCGACAGGGCGTTCAGCAGCGTCGTCTTCCCGCTCCCGGTCCCGCCGGACACCACCACGTTCAGCCGGGCATTCACGGCGGCGGCCAGGAAGTCCATCACCTCCTGCGGCACCGACCGGCTCGCCACCAGGTCGGCGGCGCGGATCGGGCGGGCCGCGAACCGGCGGATCGACACCAGCGCCCCGTCCAGCGCCAGCGGCGGGATGACGGCGTTGATCCGGCTCCCGTCGGGGAGCCGGCTGTCCACCATCGGGCACGTCTCGTCCACCCGCCGCCCGGCCTGGTTCACCACCCGCTGGATGATGTGGAGCAGGTGGCCGGCGTCGGCGAACGTCACCCCGGTGAGCTCGATCCGCCCGTGCCGCTCCACGTACACCGTGTGCGGCCCGTTGATGAGGATGTCGCTGACCGTCGGGTCGCGCATCAGCACCTCGAGCGGGCCGAGGCCGAACGTCTCGTCCAGCACCTCGCCGACCAGCTGCTCCCGCTCCTGCATGTTGAGCAGGTTCGGGCTCCGCTGGCACAGCTCCTCGGCCACCCGCCGCACCTCCTGCCGGAGCTGGTCGCGGGAGAGCGCGTTCAGGGCCGTCAGGTCCATCCCGACGACGAGGCGGCGGTGGAGCTGCACCTTGAACCGGCGCAGGTCGTCCGCCGCGTCGGGCGGGCCGTCAGGCCGGGCACGATCGGGCGTCGGCGGCGGCGACCCGCGTGTCGGGAAGCGGTTCATGGTTGGTCTTCGTGTCCTGGGTCGAGTCGGTGGCGTCCGGCGGCTGCGGCGGGGTCCGGGGCGATCGGGCGCGAGTCCACACCGCCCGGACGCGGGCGGTGACGGCCCGGGCGGGCGGCCCGCACACCCGGGCCGCGGCGGCCGACGCCTCCCGCGCCCAACCCCGCACCCGGTCGAGTAGCGGCGGGCGCGCCGGGGGCGGCGTCTCCAGCCCCACCAGCCGGGCGATCCCCTGGACGACGGCCGACCCGGGCTCCTTGACCGCGGCCGGGACGCCGGTGTTGTTCGCCCACCCGATCGTCGCCGGGTCGTGCGGGATGAACCGCGTGAGCGTGACGCCCAGCGCGACCTCGGCCTCGGCCACGGGCAGCTCGTTCGCCTGCCCGGCCGCGTTCACCACCACCTCCACGCGGTCGCGGGGGATGCCGCGGGCGGCGAGGTGGTCGAGCACCCGCCGGGTGTTGCGGACGGCAGTGAAGTCGAGTCGGCAAACCAGGAACACGGTCGTCGCCTGATCGAGTACCGCCACCTGTTCCTTGTGGAAGCAGTCTTCCAGGTCCACGACCACGTCGGCGAACACGTCCCGGGCCAGCCGCACGGCGGCGGCGACGGCCCCGGGCGAGAGCGCCTCGACGTCCTCGAACTGCCGCGGCGCGGCGAGGAGATCGACCCCCGACGGGTGCGGCGTGAGCAGCTTCTCGTAGAGCGTGCGGTCGAGCCGATCTTCGTTGCGGCACAGGTCGGAGAGGGTGTACGTCGGTTTCAGGTCGAGGAGCGCGGCGAGGTCCGTCTTCCACGGGTTGAGGTCGATCAGGTTGCACCGCCCGCGCGCCCGGGCGATCACGGCGGCGAGGTTGACGGCGACGGTACTCGCCCCGCACCCGCCGGCGGCGGACAGGACGGCGATCAGCCGGCCCGGACCCGCCGGCTCGCCGCGGCGGGCGGTGAGGCGGGTGAGGGCGGCGTCGAGTTCAGGGCCGAGGTCGGCCGCGTCGAGGAACAGGTCGGCCCCGGCCTGCATCCCGCGGAGGATCAGTTTCGGGTCGGTCGCCGGGCCGACGAGGAGGACGTGCCCGGTGCCCGCCGCCCGCACCCGGCGGAGGGCGGCGAGGGTGCGCTGCTCTTGCCCGGCGGCGAGTACGACGGCGGCGAGGTCGGGTTGCCCGGCCCGGCACGCCGCCTCGGCCCGGTCGACGTCGACGAGCGCGGGCGGGTGAAAGCCTGGCCGCGTTCGAATCAATAATTCGAGCTGTCGGGCGACTGGATCGACCGACGGACAAACGATTAAACAGTTCATCGGAGGCAGCCCCTCGATCGACTCGGACACCACTGGGCGCTGGGAGGTGGTGTTCGTGTCTCGTCGGTGGGTGAGGGCGGACAGATACGCACTCGTTCCTAGTTTGAGCAAATCTTGCTCGCTGTCAGGGAAATCCCCAATTCATCGGAACTTGATCTGTACTGCGCACGTCTGTAGTCGATGATTGCGCGTCGGAGCTTGACACTGATTTTCGCCTGTCAGGCGGATTGATGTCCGGATCGGGGCCGCGATTTCGTTAATGTCTCA
>DASPHQ010000831.1:0-2409 GCA_035629595.1 Urbifossiella sp.
CCACGGGCCGAGCGCGAGGCTCGACGCACCAGAAACGAGACGGGCCGCGGCGTCGGACGCGCCGTCAGGGTAGCCGCCGCCGGCCCCAAGTTCCCGGCCCCGGGGGCCAGCCCGAGGCTGGCAGACCCTTGAACCCCGCGCTGCAGCAGACCGCCGGCCCATTCGCGCTTTTCAGCAGGCTCCCGTCGTCAGGTCGTGGTACGATTCCCGGCGGCTGCTGAGCTTCCTGTTCGGCCACCAGAGGCGGTCGCAGAGCCAGCGCGCGGAGCATGGCTTCGTGGGGTGGGCAACCGGGAAACGCTGGCACTTCGACCTCCACCGGGATAGCATCTGGCGAGCAAACCGGAGGGACCCATGCGCCTCACCATTCTGACCGGCGGTGTGCTTCTCCTCCTCTCGACGGCGAGGGCGGACGAGACCCCGGCGGAGAAGTTCCAGGCCCTCATCAAGGCCCAGCAGAAGGCCCAGCGGGACTTCAGCGACGCCTACCAGGCGGCCAAGACGGACGCCGAGCGGGAGAAGGTCTCGAAGGACCTCGGCCGGCAGTCGATGCCGGAGTCCCACGCGAAGGCGTTCCTGGCGTTCATGAAGGACCACCCGCGGGACCCAGTCGCCCTCGACGCCCTGCGCTGGCTGGTCACCCAGGCCGCGTACACCCCGGAGGCCGGACAGGCCGTCGAATTGGCCCTCCGCGACTGGGTCGGTGACGCGCGGTTCAAGCGGGCGTGCGAGCCGTCGCACTACCCCTCCCTGGTGAACGACCACCTCCTCCGCGGGGCCATCGCCAAGAGCCCGCACCGGGAGGTGCAGGGGTTCGCCCACTTCAGCCTCGCCAAGTCCCTGAAGTTGAACGCGGACCGGCTGGCCGACCGCCCGGCCGCCGAGCGCGAGCCGCTGGAGAAGGAGGCGGACCGGCTGCTCCAGACGGTGATCGACCGGTACGCCGACCTCAAGCACGTCACGACGCTGGGGGAGGAGGCCGAGCGGCTCCGGTTCGAGCTGCGGCACCTGACCATCGGCAAGACGCTCCCGGACCCCGCCGGGGAGGACCTGGACGGCAAGCAGCTGAGGCTGAGCGACTACCGGGGGAAGGTGACGCTGGTCGTGTTCTGGGCGGGGTGGTGCGGCCCGTGCATGGGCGACGTGCCGCACGAGAAGGAGCTGCTGAAGCAGTACGAGGGCAAGCCGTTCGCCATCGTCGGGATCAACGGCGACAAGGACCGCGCTACCGGCAAGGCGGTGGCCGAGAAGGCCGGAATCCCGTGGCGGTCGTTCGCCGACTGCGAGCGCGGGAACGGCCCGATCGCGAAGCAGTGGAACGTGGACGGCTGGCCGACCCTGTACCTGCTCGACGGGGCGGGGACGATCCGGTACAAGGGGGGCTACCTCCGCACGGTCAGTGCCCGGACCGGCAAGGACGGAAAGACGGTGCAGTACAGCTTCCTGGACGACGCGGTGGAGCGGCTCATGAAGGAGACGGAGAATAGGCCGTAGCACCCAGAGGGCGGTGGATGCCCAGGCCGGAGGTTCCGGGCGATGCCGTCCCGGCCCGTGCCACTCTCGGCCTCGCCGCCGCACCGGTCTCGGTCCGGAAGGCGGCGGAACTCATTCGTTGTGCGTGAAGCGGAGGTAGAAGTTGACCACCTGGGCGTCCGGATGCTGCTCGACGGCTTCCTTCGGGGTACTACTCCCCCTGACGTGGTTCGAGTTGGCGACGAGGTAGAAGAGCGGGACCTCGGTAGCGGTCGCTGCTTTCTCCGGGAACTGCCCGCCGCCGATCCCCTTGGTGTAATCTACGTGTCCCGCAACTCGACCCACGTCGGGGCGTGGTCGCTGGTCTTCTCCCACCCGCGGACGTGCCGGTCCACGCCCGCCGCGACGAGCCGGCCCGCGGCGGCCGGGTTCAGCAGCAGGTGGTCGATCCGCAGCCCGGCGTTCCGCCGCCACGCCCCGGCCGTGTAGTCCCAGAAGGTGAACACCCGCTCGCCCGGGTGCAACTGCCGCAGCGCGTCCGTCCACCCCCGGGCGAGCGGCCGGCGGTACGCCTCGCGAGTCTCCGGGCGGAACAGCGCGTCGGCCTCCCACCCGGCCGGGTCGTACACGTCGAGTTCCTCGGGGATCACGTTGTAGTCGCCCGCGAGGACCACCGGGTCGGGCGAGGCCACCAGTTCCGCCGCCCGCGCCGCGAACCGGTCCATCCAGCGGAGCTTGTAGTCGAACTTCGGCCCCGGCGCCGGGTTACCGTTCGGCAGGTAGAGGCAGCCGACCCGCACGCCGCCGACCGTGCCTTCGAGATACCGGCTGTGAAGGTCGTCCGGGTCGCCGGGGGGGGCCGCGCCCCGTCTCGGCCGGCTCGCCCGCCCGCGCCAGGATGGCGACGCCGTTCCACGCCTTCTGCCCGTGCCAGAT
>DASPHQ010000832.1:0-5563 GCA_035629595.1 Urbifossiella sp.
CCCGGACCGCCGGGGCCGCCCGGCTGCATCGGGAACCCGCCCGGAAGCCCGCCCGGCGGGAAACCGCCCGGAAGCCCGCCCGGCGGGAAACCGCCCGGGGGGCTGAACCCGCCCGGCGCCCCGTCGCGCATCTCCTTGAACTGCTTCCGCTGCTCCGGCGTCATCAGCTTCTCCAGCTTCGCGTCCACGTCCTTCTGGAGCGCGGCCAACTCCTTCTGCTGCGCGTCGGTGAGGTTCAACCCGTCGGCGATCGGCCGCGGCAGCACCTCGCCCGGCCGCGGCAAGCGCATCACGAACCCGCCGCCGGGGCCGCCCATGCCGCCGCGGAACGACTCGTTCATGTCGTGCGGCACGAAGTGGAACTTCCCCTTCGCGTCCCGGAAGATGGTGAAGTCGCTGGCCCGCACCCAGTAGCCGTCGTTGTTGATGAGCGCCACGTCCAGCGCCAGGAACCACAGCAGGCTATCCACGTCGCAGATCGGCCGCAGCTTCGCCTCGAGCTGGTCGGGCGGCGTCTGGGCCAGCGTCTTGCACAGGTTCACGAGCGCCTTCCACGCCTTCTCGTCGTCGCCGCCCTTCATCTGGTAGCGGCCCTTGTACGCGGCGGTGTCGTCGCCGAGGTAGTCGAGGCCGCCGCCGCCGCCGGGGCTGCCGCGCACCTTCCACCGCGTCCCCTTCGTCGCGCCGAAGTTCTCCTTCAGGAACACCTTGTCGAACTGCTGCACGTTGGCGTACACGCCCCAGCTCTCGCCGTTGATGGCGACGCGCACGTGGTTCGCCTTCGGCGCCGGCGTGAACTGCCGGGCGACGTGGGAGTACAGCACCGTGCTCATCAGCGACGGGTCGTCGTGGCTGTTGAGCAGGTTCAGCGTGTCGTAGCCGAGGAGGTTCTGCTTCTTGTCCACGAGGTCGAGGGTGAGGTTGAGCGACCGCTTGTACCCGGCCGGGACGCCCATGTACGACGACATGCCGCGGAAGTGGACGCCGACGTTCGGATACCGCTTGCCGTCCACGACGAGGGTGCAGGGCACTTCCACGTCGGTGTTGTGGAACGCTTCGAGCTCGGCCTCCCAGTCGGCGTTCTCGAACTCCAGGAACAGGGTGCGAAAGACGCCGTTGTCGTAGAGCGGCGCGGCGGGGTAGCTGGGCACGTCGGCGGGGGTGAGCTTGCGACCGGGCTTCGCCGGCTCGCGGCCGAAGGCCATCCCGCCCTTCCCGCCGAACTTGAAGCCGCCCTTGCCGCCGCCGTCGGCCTTCATGCCGTCGCGGGCGGTCTGGCGCTCGTCCTTGTTGAGGACGCCGTCGCCGTCCTTGTCGTACTTGGCGAGAACCTTCCGCTCCTGACCGCCGGGCGGGCCGAAGCCGAAGCCGCCCTTCTTGTCGCCGCCGCCGAACGGGGGCTGCGACAGGGCCGCCGGCCCGCCGGCGACGAACGCCATTCCGAGCACGGCCGCCGGGATCGACCACCACCGCGTCATCGTGTGTCCTCGGGGAGTGCGCGCACACCACCTAAACGGCATCTTCACGATTCGGGGACGCGGAATCGCGTGAGGAACGGGTGAGAGGCTCCACGTCTTCGCCGCTCGCGGCGATGCACGGCCCGCCCGCTATACTGTTCCCGTTCCCCGGGGCGGCGCCCCGAGTACCTCTCACGGAGTCACGCGGATGCTGCGGATGTTGCGTACGGCGGCGGCCACGGCGGTGGTCGTGGTGGTGGTCGGCTCGGCGGTCGCCCAGCCGCCGGCGGCCCCCGACCTGTTCCCGATGAAGGCCGGGGCCAAGTGGACGTACAAGATCAACGAGCAGGACGTGACCGTGACCGTGTCCGGCCCCGAGAAGTTCGCGGACAAGGACTGCTTCAAGTTCACCACGGCCGTGAGCGGCGCGGAGAAGATGACGGAGCTGTACTACGTGACGGCCGACGGCGTGTACCGGGCGAAGGTGGGCGACAAGAAGGTCGAGCCGGCGGTCCGGGTGCTGGCGCTGCCGGCGAAGAAGGACGCGACGTGGGAGGTGGACTCGAAGGTCGGCACCGAGGGGCTCAAGGGGAAGTTCAAGATCACCGACGACAAGGCGAAGATCAAGGTCGGCGGGGCGGACGTGGAGGCGGTGCTGGTGGAGGCGGTGGACTTCGAGGTGGTGCAGACGAAGCTGGCGATCCGGCAGTGGTTCGTGCCGGGCAAGGGGGTGGTGAAGGTCGAGTACACGTTCGACAAAAACACCGCCACCACGATGGAGCTGAAGGACTACACCGAGACGCCGAAGAAGTAACGCCCGCCGCGGCGGCGGGAATGACCAATGACCAATGACCCACCAATGACCAAGGAAGCAGCCGCGTTCTGTCCTTGGTCATTGCTGGGTCATTGGTCATTGGTCATTCCCTCGGAGAGGTGCGCCAGCAGCGCCGGCCGCGCGCCCGCCGGGGCCAGCCGGCCGCCGCGGTACACCCCGCGCGCCTCCAGCCACGCCGCGAACTCCGGCGCCGGCGCCAGCCCGAACAGCTCCCGCACTGTCGCCGCGTCGTGGTAGCTCGTGCTCTGGTAGTTCAGCATCACGTCGTCGGCGCACGGCACCCCCATCACGTAGTTGCACCCCGCCGCCGCCAGCAGCAGCAGCAGGTTGTCCGCCGAGTTCTGGTCGGCGTCGGCGTGGTTCGTGTAGCACACGTCCACCCCGATCGGCAGCCCGAGCAGCTTGCCGACGAAGTGGTCCTCCAGCCCCGCCCGCATGATTTGCCGCTCGTCCGCCAAATACTCCGGGCCGATGAACCCCACCACGCTGTTCACCAGGAACGGGTCGAACGCCCGCGCCACCCCCTGCCCCCGCGCCTCCAGCGTCAGCTGGTCGATGCCGCCGTGTGCGTCCGCCGACAGGGCGCTCCCCTGCCCCGTCTCGAAGTACGTCACCTGGTCGCCGACCCAGCTCACCGCCCGCCCGCGGTGCGACTCGCGGACGCGCTCCAGCCCCTCCTTCAACATCGCCGGCGTGACGCCGAAGCTGCGGTTGGCCGCCTCCGTCCCCGCGACGGACTGGAACAGCAGATCGACCGGCGCCCCGCGGTCCAGTGCCGCCAGCTGCGTCGTGACGTGCGCCAGTACGCAGTGCTGCGTCGGCGCCCCGGTCACGTCGATGAGGCGGTCGAGGGCGCGAAGGATCGCCGCGGCGGTGTCCACGGACTCGGTCGCGGGGTTCACGCCGATCACGGCGTCGCCGCAGCCGTAGCACAGGCCGTCGACGGCGGCGAGGAGGATGCCGCCGACGTCGTCGGCCGGGTGGTTCGGCTGCACGCGCACGCCGAACACGCCGCGCTCGCCGAGCGTGTTCCGGCAGCGCGTCACCACCCGCACCTTCGCGGCGACGTAGACGAGCTCCTTGTTCCCCATCAGCTTCGCCACTGCCGCCGCGACCTCCGGCGTGACCGCGCGGTGGAGGCCGGCCAGCGCGGCGCCGTCGGTGCCGTGGTCGAGGAGGAGTTCGCGGAAGCCGCCGACGGTGAGCGACCGCAGCGGGGCGAACGCCTCGCGGTCGTGGCCGTCGTGCAGGAGGCGGGTCACGCCGTCGTCGATCAGCGGCGTGTCGGCGATGTGGCCGAGGGTGACGTCGGCGAGGGCGAGCTTGGCGGCGACGCGCTCGCGCTCGGAGCGGGCGGCGAGGCCGGCGAGGGCGTCGCCGGACTTCGGCTCGTTGGCCTTCGCCAGCAGGTCGCGCAGGTCGGGGAAGGTGAACCGCTCCCCGCGGACGACGTGGGCGTACATGCGGATCCTCGATGGTCCGGCGAGCGGCGCGGCGTCAGCCCGCCGGTGCGAGACCAAACGCTTCTGGGGTCGCACCGGCGGGCTGACGCCGCGCCGCTCGCCAGGTCAAACGCGCTCCGGGGCGCGGTCGGCGGCGCGGAGGCGGACAAGCCACGCCCGCACCGCCGCGGCGCGCTCCCGGGCGGCGGCCTCGGCTTCCTCCCACGTTACGAGCCGGAAGCGGACGCGGTTGCCGGGGCGCAGCTGGGCGAGGCGGTCGAGGTCGGCGCGGACGACGTGCGCCACCTTCGGGTAGCCGCCGATCGTCTGGCCGTCCACGCCGAGGACGATGGGGAGGCCGTCGTTCGCCACCTGCACCGCCCCCGGGCCGACCGCTTCGGACACCAGTTCGCCGGCCCGCCGGGTCAGCGGCGCGCCGGCGAGGCGGACGCCCATGCGGTTGCCGGCCGGCGTCACGGTGTAGTCGTGGCGGAAGAACGCGTCGTCGGCGAACCAGTCGCGCTGCGGGCCGGGGAGGGCACGGAGGGTGTACGGGTCGGCGTCCGCCAGCGCCGCGAACCCGAGCCCGCGTGGCTCGCACCGGCTCAGCCCGCACGCCAGCACGTCGGCGGCCTTCAGCGGCTCCAGCGCCGACCGGCTGCCGAGGATCAGCGGCCCGTCGAAGCCGCCAGCCACGCACAGGTAGCCGCGGGCGCCGCTCGGCGTCGGGCCGATCGTGAGCGTGTCGCCGGGTTCGAGCGGGAACGTCGTACCGGGGGTGACGGCCGTTCCGTTCACCGTCACCGCCAACGGCGCCCCGAACACGACCGCGGCCGTCGGGTGCTCGGCCACGAGCGTCGGGCCGGCGAGCGTGAGTTCGACCGCGGCGGCGGCCGGCGCGTTGCCGACGAGCGCGTTCCCGAGTGCCAGCGCGGCGCGGTCGGCGGCGCCGCCGACGGGCACGCCGAGGGCGCGGCTGCGCGGCCGACCCGCATCGACCAGCAGCGACAGGAGCCCGGGACGCACGACGCGGAGGCTCATGCGGCGAACGCCCTCAGCACGAACCCGCGGGCCAGCAGCCCGGCGCGGACGGCCGTCGTGAACGCCACCGCCTCCGGGTTGTCGCCGTGGACGCAGACGGTGCGGACGCCGCGCTCGCGCACCAGCCGTTCGATCTGCGCCACCGCCTCGTCAGGGTCGTGGACGAAGGCGTCCGCCTCGGTTCGCGGCACGAGCGAGCCGTCGGGCCGGTAGCGGCGGTCGGCGAAGCCCTCGGGTACGAACGACCGCCCGAGCGCGGCACACGCCTTCTCGACTTCCGACCCCGGCAGACCGACGACGGGCAGGGGCCAACTGGCGAGGGCGGAGCAGAACACGTTGGCGAACGCGGCGTCGTCGGCGGCCTGGTTGTACAGCGCCCCGTGCGGCTTGACGTACCGCACCGCCACGCCCGCCTCGGTCGCCGCGGCCATGAAGCGGTACAGCTGGTGGACGACCTGCGCGTACAGCTGGTGGGGCGGCGCCGGCAGGTTGCGGCGGCCGAAGTTCTCGCGGTCGGGGTAGCCGGGGTGGGCGCCGACGGCGACGCCGTGGGCGCGGGCCAGCGCGAGGGTGGCGGCGGTCTCGTCGGGACCGCCGGCGTGCGCCCCGCAGCAGACGTTCGCGGACGTGACCAGCGGCATCAGCGCGGCGTCGAACCCGGCGGCTTCCCCGAGGTCGGCGTTCAGGTCGAGGAGCATGGGGTCGGCTCCGGGGGACGGGGTTCAGGATATAACCGACGGTGGTTCGGAGCCCGGAGGGCGTCGGCGTGTAGCCCGGGGTGGAACCCC
>DASPHQ010000833.1:0-6098 GCA_035629595.1 Urbifossiella sp.
CAGCCGATGGACTCCAAGGAATCGCCCTCAGGCTGCGGAAAAGTTCCTGGGACGTACAAGGTGCCGACCGGCCGCGACCACCACCCGCACGGGTTCACGGTCTGGTTCTACGGGGCCGGCGTCAAGCGCGGCGTGGTCCACGGGGCGACGGACGAGCTCGGGTTCCACGCGGTCGAGCACCCGCACTACGTGACGGACATCCACGCCACCGTGCTCGACCGCCTCGGCCTCGACCCGGCCCGCCTCGACGTGCCCGGCCGCAAGCGCCTCGACGCCGACCACGGCGAGGTCATCCGCGACATCTGCACCTGACGACCCCTTCCCGGCGCGGGCGGTGAAGCGGTCGAGCCCGACCAGCGCCGCCCGCGGCCCCGCGTCCCGCACCAGCCCGCAGATCAGCTTCACCACCTCGAAGGTCGGGGCCTCCCCCACCCGGCACGCCGGGTGTGCGTGACCCGGGCCCGCGCGGAGCGGGTGCCGGACGTTCCGGGCGTCGGCACCGAAGCGGTCGGCAGCCCCCAGTGGAAGCCGTCGCCCCCGCTCCCGGAGTGAGACCGGCAGGCGGGTGCGGCTCACGTCACCCGCCGGGGAAGAACGGGGGCAGCCGCCGGAGCTCCGCCGGCGACGGCTGGCGGCCGTACTCGCACACCCCGCCGGCGACGATCTCGAACGCCTCGCCCGGAACGCCGCAGGGGTCCCCGAGCCGAAGCCGGCCGGAGGAAAAAGAAGCTCACAGTGACGGTGACGGATGCCGTCTTGGGGAAGGCCGCCAACGCCCTCTGTCCCGTCCCTGGCCTGCCGTCGTTGAAGCCGGACATCCGCCACACACCCCGGTGGGCTCGTCCCGGCTCGCCAGGCAGACCCCGCAGCCCCTGGTGCAGCCGCCGGCCGAGTAGCCCGCCCCGCAGGGCGGACAGCTCCAGGCCGGCCCGGGAGGGTGGGACATGACGAAGGGGTGGATGGGCGGCTACTTCGCCTGCCTGGCGGCCCAGAGGAAGGGGCAGGGGCAGGTGCAGACCCCGGGCGGGCAGATTCCAGGGGGGCAGGCCCCCCTGGGAGGCGTCAAGGCGGCGGCCGAACAGGGTGTCCGTGGGGGAGGCGCGGTCCGTGTCGGAGATTCCGACACGAGCCGCCGTACGGCCGGTGCGGGGGGTGTCCGGCGGGACAATGGGGAGGGAGGGGGGCGGGGGGACGGCCCCGGAGTGGTCGAGGTGCAGTACCCTCTGCCGAGCCTGCCAGGTGTCTTTTCGCACAAGGCGGCCAACGACCGCGTCGCACTCGACGCCGATGCGGCGCGCTCGGCCCCGCACCTGACCGGCTTCCTCCGGGGGTGCGACGTCCTCGGCCTGCCGCCGGGCCTGGTGCGGGAGCGGGTGAAGGCGGCGGCCGCCCTCTGCCCGCCGCTGGCCGCCGAGGTGGCGGGGCTGGAGAAGTCGGCCCACTCGGCGGCGGGGGCGGTGGTGTGGACACTGGCCGGCGGAGCCGACGACGCGGCTCGGGCCGGTGCGGCGGGTGCGGCCGAGGGGACCGCCGGCACGGCGGCCCGGGCGGCTCCGGCACCACCGGGACGGCTGGTGACGATCCGGGCGGGTCCAACTGTGGCGGCGCCACCAGAGTTGGGGCGACGAACCTCGACAGCGTCAACCCGCCGCCCGCCGACGCGAGCAGCGCCGAGGGGGGCGCTGGGCGTGAACCCGAAGCCGCGGCCGGCGCACCTCCCGACCGACCCGTCGGGTCCGCTGCCGAACATGCGACCGCTCGGGGGCCGGTACGGCGGGCCGCCGCCGCCGCCGCCGCTGAACGAGGACGCCCTGCGCCGGTTCGTGGCCGACAACGCGAGGGGGCCGGCTCTACCGGGTGCTCGACTACGCCATCGGGCCGCGGGTGTACATCCTGCCGGGCTCGCTGACGAAGTCGCCGCGGCCGAGACCTGAGCCGCCGGTCGGCTCGCCGGCCGTCTGGCGACCGTCGTGGCCCGGTCCGGGGTGGACGCCGCCGGGACGGTGGCCCAGGTCGAGGGGCTCGACAAGGAGTAGCCCCCGCTCGGTAAGAAGTAGAGTCCGGCCCGGGGTCAGGCCGTGCGGATGCCGGCGACGAGGTCGAGGTACTGGGCGAACTGCTCTGGCCCGCCGCACGCGCGGACGGCCTCGGCCACCTTCCGCGCCTGCTCGACCCCGCCGCTCGCCGCCACAGCGCCGTTCACCAGGGCGACGTTCGACAGCACGGCGGACACACCGACCGACGGCGAGGGGGCCGCGACGACGGCCGTGGGCGCGGGCGCCGCCTTCGGGGCCGGCGTGGGCTTGGACGCCTTCCTCAACTCGCCCCGGATGTTGTAGACCAGCGAGCGGATGGTCGTGTCCGACGCCGTCACCCCTCGGGCCTTGGCCTTGGCGACGACCTCGTCGGCGGACAGGTCGATGTCGGCCGACAGGATGGCGCGGACGACGGGCGAGACGGACGGGCTCGCGGGCTTGGTCGGGGCGGTCGTGCGGGCCGCGGCCAGGACGGGCTTCGGGGCCGGGGCCTTCTGCTTGAGCTTCTTGCGGACGGTGTGGACGGTCCCGCGGATGACGGCGTCCGGGGCCTTCAGCCCCCTGGCCTTGGCCTTCGTGATGACCTCGTCGGCGGTCAGGTTGATGTTGGCGGAGAGGATCTCGCGGACGACGGACCAGACGGTCGGGGCAGGCGCTGCGGGCATGTAGGACGGACTCCGGGGCGACGTGGGTGGGGCCGTCCTGCCCGGGGGTTCTCCTCACAGATGTTATAGTGTCACCTCGGTCCGGCGGCAACCCCCTCGGGTATTAGGGTTTCCAACTCAGACCTGGTCGGACTGGGCTACTTCCCGTCGCCCGTCAGCCACTTCGCCAGCGCCTCGGCGCCGTCATCGGCAGGAGGAGCCTGGGGCTCGGACGCGGGTGTCGGCGCAGCCGACTTGCGGGCCTTCCACTCGGCGTACCAGCCGGCTGTCGAGGAGCCGAGCGAGACGGTGGCAGGAGTGGTTGACGGACGAGATGCGGAGGGGCGGGGACGACGGACGTTCATGGGCCTTCGTGATGGTGGGGTTGGAGTCGTCGCCAGGTTTTACCACGCGGGTTGGTCGTGAGCAACTCCCAAGCCGCGAAGTGAACACGGCGGCTCTGAAGGTGCAACGTGCTCTTCGGGTTGGAGAGATGTGTGGGTTGAAGAGGTTCTCGCTGGCGCCGGTCAGGCGCACGCCCAGTACCGCCGGGCGAACCGCTCGGCCCTGTGCTTCGCGTACCAGCGGCACTTCGCCTCGCTGCCCACCAGCCGCCGCTTCCGGCTCACGTCGCCCTGCTTCTTCATGGCCCGGTTCCCCCGCGAGGAGTGCCATACCATAGAACGTGGTCGGCCGCGCGGCTTGCGCTCCACGTCGAGAGGGCCTCGTGTCGGAGGACGACTGGACGGCCTGCGCCGACCCCCAGCTGATGCTGATGCTCCTCCGGAGCCGGCGGGCGGCCACCGACCGCAAGCTCCGGCTGTTCGCCTGCGCGTGCTGCCGGCGCGTCTGGGGACGGTTCCCGCACCCGCTCAACCGCGACCTCGTCGAGGCCGTCGAGGACCACCCGGACGGCCGGTTCGAGGACGAGGCCATCCACACCGCCGGGGTCGGGTCATCGTCCGTCGAGAGCGATTTCCGGGGCGTGCCGGCGTACTGGGTGGCGAAGTACCTCGGCCGCGGGTTCTACAAGATGACCGCGTTCGAGAGCGCCGCCCTGGTCGCGTGCAAGGCGATGGCGCTGGACGACCAGGAGTACGGGAATCGGGTCGCCGATGCCCTCTTCTGGACGGCCCCGCGTGGGGAGGTCGCGGCCGAACATGTCTCACTTCCGGCCCCGGTCCCCGACGTGGTCCAGGTCGAGGCGGCCGCGCAGGCGGGGTTGCTGCGCGAGGTGTTCGGGAACCCGTTCCGGCCCGTGGTCTTCGAGGGCGAGTGGCGGACGGAGGCGGTCGTCGGGCTCGCCCGGGGCATGTACGAGGCACGGGACTTCGGCCCCGCGCCGGTCCTTGCGGATGCCCTCGAAGACGCCGGATGTGCGGACGCGGACATCCTCTCGCACTGCCGCGGGCCGGGGCCGCACGTCCGCGGGTGCTGGGTCGTCGACGCCGTGTTAGGCAAGGCTTGAGCGGGAGGGCCGCGTGACCGAGACCGAGTGGGCCACCTCCACCGACCCCTTCGAGATGCTCACCTCCCTGGAAACCCGAGTGGCGCACGGAGGCCGTCGTGGCCCTGGCCCGCGGTGTCTACGAGGAGCGGGCGTTCGAGAGGATGCCGGTGCTGGCGGACGCGCTGGAGGACGCGGGCTGCGGCAGCGCGGCAGTGCTGGCGCACTGCCGGGGCCGAACGTCCACGTCCGGGGGTGTCGGGTGGTGGACGCCACCCTCGGCCGCGCCAGAACTCGGCCTGCGGCCCGCGTGTCCCCAGGGGTCGCTCAGCCGGGAGGCCCACCGTCTCGATTTATGCCGACCTTGTCTGCCGTGACTGCGCGAAGAGCTTCTTCCTCGGGAAGCAGCTGTGGGAGGACACCCCGGGCGGCGGCGCGCGGGTGTTCGGGTACTGGCACGGGGCGGCGGGGGCGGGGCACAACTGGCAGTCCGACGAGATGATGTTCTCGCTGTGTCACTTCCTCGCCCCGCACGCCGGGCACCGGCTGGAGGTGCTCAACGAGTATGCCGACTTCGACGCCGAGCGGTTCCTGGGGCGGATGCCGGACGCGGCGGACCTGACGGGCCTGACCGCGGCGCCGGAGCCCGCCCTGCTGATCGCGGCCGGGGAGGACCGGGCGTTCGCCCTGGGCCGGCCGCTCAGCCGTGGCGGGACGCCGCACCTGTTCGCCCGGTACATGGCGCACCGGGATGCCCCGAGACAATCCCGGCAGGTGTGGTCGCTGCTGGCCCGGACGCAGACACGCGGCGGGTGGCTCCGGGTGCTTGCGGCGGGCCCGTCCTGGCGAACCGAGGCGGTGGTCGCGCTCGCGAGGGGCATCCACGCCGACCGGGCGTTCCACCGGCTCCCAGTGCTGGCTGACGCACTGGAAGATGCGGGGTGTCACGACCCGGAAGTGCTCGAACACTGCCGCGGTAGCGGGCCGCACCATCGTGGGTGCTGGGTGGTAGACTTGGTGCGGGGTAAGACGTGAGCAGGAGAGTCACGACGCCCGGAGTACGACTATGCCACTTCGCCTGCTGACCGCCGCCCTCGCCCTGGCGCTGGTGTCCGCCGACCACCGCGACCGCGTCGAAGACTACGCCGTCACGCCCGCCGACCTGAAGTGGGTCGACGGCCCCGCCTCGCTGCCGAAGGGGGCGAAGACGGTCGTGCTGGAGGGCGACCCGACGAAGGCCGGCGAGTTCGTCCTCCGGGTCAAGCTCCCCGACGGCATGAAGATAATGCCCCACACCCACCCGAAGGACGAGCGGGTGACCGTCTTGTCGGGCACCCTGTACCTGGGGATGGGCGACACGTTCGACGAGACGAAGGCGAAGGCGATGCCCGCCGGGTCCTACGGGCGGACGGGGGCGGGGATGAAGCACTTCGGGTTCGTGAAGGGGGAGACCGTCCTCCAGCTTCACGGCACCGGCCCCTGGGCGGTCGTCTACCTCAACCCGGCCGACGACCCCAGGAACCAGAAGTAGCTCCCCTCGGCGCCGCCCCCGGACCGATTACGCTGCGGTGACCCGCTGAGGCCCAGGATGAACCGCCTGCTCGTCGCTGCCATCTGCCTCGTCCTGGTGGCAGTCTCGTCGGCGGCGCCGATACCCGATGCCGCTAACCGACCCGTGCTCTACTTCCCGACGACACCGGGCACCCGCTAGGTGTACGCCGACCTCACGGGTAGCGTGGAGTGGCGGGACGAGACGCGGGTCAGCACTGGGGTCGAGTGGAAGGGCCGGGAAGTGCGTGTCGCGGTAGGCACGCTGACGAATGGCCGAGCGGTCCCCCTCCACACCCTGCGGGTGTCGGCCGACGGGGTGTTCGCCGTGGCCGAGTCACAAAGCGTCTTGAAACGGCGGCCGGGGTTAGGGTACGACCGCCGGCATGACACGGAAGCCCTACGACACGGACCTGACCGACG